>NZ_JAJCXD010000078.1:82564-140302 GCF_021056305.1 Actinokineospora sp. PR83 | reverse complement strand
TGGAGTACCGGCGCCACCTGGAGGCCTGCTACTGCTTCGAGGGCGAGGGCGAGGTGATCGACCTGGCGGGCAACAGCCACCGGATCGTGCCCGGGGTGCTCTACGCGCTCGACCGGCACGACGCGCACTTCCTGGTGGCCGCACCGCACTGCGACCTCAAGCTGGTGTGCGTGTTCACCCCGGCGCTGCGCGGGGACGAGCGGCACAACCTGGATTCGGCGGAGTTCTCCCAGTACTGAGAGGTCGACACGTGGAGTGGGACATGATCGGGGGGTCACACCGGTGATCAGGACGACAGCGGAGCAGGACGCGCTGCGCGGCGGTCTCACCCCGTGGCTTGGCGTGCTCAACGACGAGCACGTCAGGCAGGACGAACGCGCCGAGTTCCCCCGCGCCAAGTGGGCGGCGCTGCGGCGCGCGGGCCTGCTGGGGCTGCCCTTCGGGGAGCGCTGGGGCGGGCTCGGCCGGGACCTGGTGACCACCATGCACGTGCTGGAGGCGCTGGGCGAGGGCTGCCGCGACGGCGGGCTGGGGTTCTCGGTGTCCACGCACATGGTCAGCACCGGCATCGCGCTGCAACGCCACGGCAGCGCCGAACTGAAGGACAGGTACCTGCCCGGGGTGTGCTCGGGCGAGACGATCGGCGCGCACGCGATCACCGAGTCCGAGACCGGGTCCGACGCGCTGCGGATGCGCACCCGCGCCGTGCGCGACGGCGACCACTTCGTGCTGACCGGGACCAAGGCGTTCGTCAGCAACGGCCCCATCGCCGACCTGGTCGTGGTGTACGCGCGCACCAGCGGCGACTCCGGTCCACTGGGGACGACGGCGTTCCTTGTCGAGCGGGGCACCGAGGGCCTGCGCTTCGGCCCGGCGCAGGCGAAGATGGGCCTGCGGACCTCCCCGCTCGGGGCGCTCTACCTCGACGGGGTGCGGGTGCCCGCGGCGAACGCACTCGGCCCGGTCGGCGGCGGGTTCCTGGTGCTCGACCACGTGATGAAGTGGGAGATCCTCTGCTCGTTCGCCATCACCGCGGGCGCCATCCGGCACCGGTTGGACCGCTGCCTGGAGCACGCCCGCTCCCGGCGCCAGTTCGGTGCGCCGATCGGCAGCTACCAGGCGGTGTCGCACCGGCTCGTGGACGCCGAGATCGGGCTGCGCACCGCGCGGTCGTGGCTCTACGGCACCGCGGAGCGGTTCGCCGCGGGCGAGAACGTCACCGAGGACGTCGCCATCGCCAAGCTGGTCACCAGCGAGGTCAACGTGTCCTCCGCGCTGACCGCCGTGCAGGTGTTCGGCGGCGCCGGGTACCTGGCGGACACCGGGATCGAGCGGGAGCTGCGGGACGCGGTCGGCGGCACCCTCTACTCCGGGACCTCGGAGATCCAGCGCAACCGCATCGCCGCCATGCTGGGGCTGGGGTGAGCGGCCCGGTGGTCAAGGTCTGCGGCGCCCGCACACCCGCCGACCTGGAGGTGCTGGCCGGGGCCGGGGTGGACCTGGTGGGCGTGTGGTGCGGGGTGCCCGGCGGGCACGCCGACCTGCCCCCGGCGACCGCGGCGGCGCTGCTGGCCGCGACCGCACCCGAGCCGGTGCTGGTCACCCTGCACGGCGAGGGCCTGCCGGACCTGGTGCGGCGCACCGGCGCCCGGCGGGTGCAGTTGCACGGGCACCAGTCACCGAACCTGGTGCGCAGGCTCACCGCCGACGGGGTGTCGGTGATCAAGGTGCTGCACCTGCGCGGTGGCCGGTGCCTGCAACAGGGGCTCATCCCCGCCTACCGGCGGGCGGGGGTGGGGGCGTTCCTGCTCGACACCGCCGACGGCGACCGCCTGGGCAGCACCGGCACCGCGGCCGACCCCGCGCTGATCGCCGCGGTCGCGGCGGAGCTGGGCACGCCGTTCCTGGTGGCGGGCGGGGTCACCGCGGCCGACCGGGACCGGTTCGCCGAGGTGGTGTCGCACCCGGACTTCCTCGGCGTGGACGTGGACACCGCGGCGCGGGACGCAGCGGGCCGGTTGTCCGGGGACCGGGTGGCGGCGCTGGTGCGCGGCTGGGCGGGGAGCCCGCGGTGAGGTTCACCGAGGCGCTGCTCGCCGCCGAGCTGCCGGTGGTGATGGAGGTCAAGGTGCGCACCGGTTCCGGGTCGCCGCTGCTCGGTGACCGCGACCCCGCGGCGCTGGTCGCCCGCTACGAGCGGGCGGGCGCCCCGTGCGTGTCGGTGGTCACCGGGAAGTGGTTCGGCGGCACCCCGCAGCTCCTGCGGACCGTGTCGGCGAGCACCGGGCTCCCGTTGCTGCGCAAGGACTTCATCGTGCGGGAGTCCGACCTGGACGACAGCCTCGCCTGGGGCGCCGACGCGGTGCTGATCACCGCGTCGGTGCTGCCCGCGGGGGCGCTCGACGGCTTGGTCACCGGGGCCCTGCGCCGGGGGCTGACGCCGTTCGTCGAGGTCACCACGGCCGCCGAGGTGGCGGCGGTGCCGCACGCGGACGAGTGCGTGGTCGCGGTGAACAACAAGGACATCGGCGACCGGGAGCGCGGGTCGGCCGACCTCGGGCGCAGCCGGGAGCTGCTGGCGGCCGTGCTGGCCACGGGGACGCCGTGCCCGGTCAGCGCGAGCGGCCTGGACGACCCGGTGGCCGCGGCGGGCCTGGTGGCAGACGGGTACGCCGGTCTGCTGGTGGGCACCGGGGTGCTGCGCGCCGACGTCGACGGCTGGGTGGCGGCGTTCCGAGCCGCGCGCGGCCCGGCTGGAGCGTTCCTCCACGGCGAACCCGGCACTGTTCCAGGGAGCTTTGAGCCGGGGCGGTGATGCTGGGGCACAAGCGGAAGAGCGATGCGGGGAACGCGGTACAGGGCCACACCGCCGTCGGCGGGGGCACGGACGAAAGGTCGGCTCATGGCTGGACAACGACGAGTCGTCATCACCGGGATCGGGGTGGTGGCGCCCGGCGGGATCGGGCGGGAGGCGTTCTGGGACCTGGTCACCAGCGGACGCACCGCGACCCGCGCGATCTCCACGTTCGACCCGGGGCAGTTCCGCTCGCGGGTGGCCGCCGAGGCCGACTTCGACCCGCTGGCGCACGGGCTGAGCCCGCGCGAGGTGCGCCGGATGGACCGCGCCGCCCAGTTCGCCGCGGTGTGCGCCAGGGAGGCGCTGGCCGACAGCGGCCTCGGCGTCGCGGACCTGCCCCCGGAGCGCACCGGGGTGACCGTGGGCAGCGCGGTGGGCTGCACGATGAGCCTGGAGCAGGAGTACGCGGTGGTCAGCGACTCCGGCGAGAAGTGGCTGGTGGACCCGTCCTACGCCGTGCCGCACCTCTACGACTACCTGGTGCCCAGCTCGCTGGCCCGCGAGGTGGCCTGGGCGGTCGGCGCCGAGGGGCCGGCCACGGTGGTCTCCACCGGCTGCACCTCCGGGATCGACTCGGTCGGCCACGGCTGCGAGCTGATCCGCGAGGGCTCGGCCGACGTGGTGATCGCGGGCGCCGCCGACGCGCCGATCTCCCCGATCACGGTGGCCTGCTTCGACGCGATCAAGGCGACCACCCCGTACAACGACGACCCGGAGCACGCCTCGCGCCCGTTCGACAACACCCGCCGGGGTTTTGTGCTCGGCGAGGGCGCCGCGGTGTTCGTGCTGGAGGAGGCGGGGCGGGCCGCCGCGCGCGGCGCCAGGGTGTACGCGGAGGTCACCGGTTTCGCCTCGCGCTGCAACGCCTTCCACATGACCGGCCTGCGCCCGGACGGCCGCGAGCTGGCCGAGGCGATCCGCGCCGCCCTCGACGAGGCGCGCATCGACCCCACGGCGGTGGACTACGTCAACGCGCACGGCTCGGGCACCCGGCAGAACGACCGGCACGAGACCGCGGCGATGAAGTCGGCGCTGGGGTCGCACGCCTACGCGGTGCCGGTGTCGTCGATCAAGTCGATGATCGGGCACTCGCTGGGCGCCATCGGCTCGATCGAGATCGCCGCCTGCGCCCTGGCCATCGAGCGCGACGCGGTGCCGCCGACGGCGAACCTGCACGAACCCGACCCCGAGTGCGACCTGGACTACACCCCGCTCACCGCGCGCGAGCTGCCGGTGGGCACGGTCCTCACGGTGGGCAGCGGGTTCGGCGGGTTCCAGAGCGCCATGGTGCTCTCCGCGCCGGGGGTGGCGGCGTGACCCGCGCGGTGGTGACGGGCCTGGGTGTGCTGTCCCCCAACGGGTTGGGCGTCGAGCAGTACTGGGCGGCCACCCTCAAGGGGGTGACCGGGATCGCGCCGATCACCCGGTTCGACCCGGCGGGGTACCCGTCGCGGCTGGCCGGGGAGGTCGACGGGTTCGATGCGGGCGAGCACCTGCCGTCGCGGCTGCTGCCGCAGACCGACCACATGACCAGGATGGCGCTGGTCGCCTCGGACTGGGCGCTGGCCGACGCCGGGGTCGACCCGGCCGAGCAGGCCGAGTTCGGCATGGGTGTGGTCACCGCGAGCGCGTCGGGCGGGTTCGAGTTCGGCCAGCGGGAGCTGGAGAACCTGTGGCGCCGGGGTTCCCGGCACGTCAGCGCCTACCAGTCGTTCGCCTGGTTCTACGCGGTGAACACCGGTCAGATCTCCATCCGGCACGGGATGCGCGGCCCCAGCGGGGTGCTGGTGTCGGAGCAGGCGGGCGGGCTCGACGCGATCGCGCAGGCCCGCAGGCACCTGCGCCGCGACACCGACCTGGTGCTCACCGGGGGTGTGGACTCGTCGCTGTGCCCGTGGGGCCTGGTCGCCCAGCTCCCCAGCGGCAGGCTGAGCACCTCGGCCGACCCGGACGCGGCGTACCTGCCCTTCGACCGCCGGGCCGCCGGGCACGTGCCCGGTGAGGGCGGCGCCATCCTGGTGCTCGAACGGGCGGGCGCCCGCCCGGGGCAGCGCCCCTACGGCGAGGTGGCGGGCTGGGGCGCGGGCCTGGACCCGGCGCCGGGCTCGGACCGCCCGTCGGCGCTGCGCCGCACCGCCGAGGCGGCCCTGGCCGACGCGGGCGTGGACGCCGCCGACGTCGACGTGGTGTTCGCCGACGCCGCGGGCACCCCGGAGCTGGACGCGGCCGAGGTGGCGGCGCTGGTGGAGGTGTTCGGCGCCGGGCGGGTGCCGGTGACCGCCCCCAAGACGATGACCGGGCGGCTGTACTCGGGCGGGGCGCCGCTGGACGTGGTGGCCGCCCTGCTGTCCATCCGGGACGGTGTCATCCCGCCCTCGGTCAACACCGCGGGCACCGCGGCGGACGGGCTCGACCTGGTGCTGGACACCCCGCGCCCGGCCGCGCTGCGCACCGCGCTGGTCCTCGCCCGCGGGTTCGGCGGCTTCAACTCCGCGGTGGTGGTGCGCGCCGCCGACTGAGGCAGCGCCACCGACACCTGCCCGACCCGCCCGTTCCCGGGCGGGCACACCGAGAGCACGGAGGTTAGGACGATGCAGATGACCCCGACCGAGTTCAGCGAGGTCTTGCGGGCGAGCGCGGGCGGCGAGGAACCCGCCGACGTGGGCCCGGACTTCCTGGACACCACGTTCGAGGAGCTGGGCTACGACTCGCTGGCCCTGCTGGAGACCCAGGGCCGGATCGAGCGCGACCACGGGGTGGTGCTGTCCGACGAGGCGGTCACCGAGCTGACCACCCCGCGGGCCTTCCTGGACCTGGTGAACGAGCACCTGGGGCGGGCGCTCGCGGTGTGAGCGCGCTCCCCCGCCCGGCTGCCGCGCCGCGCGGTGGCGCGGCAGCCGGGCGGGGGTTCCTCCTGCTGGGAAGAGTCGACACGCGGAGGGGGTGGTGCGAGAATTCCCGCCACTGTGCTCCGGGAGGCGGGTTGATGGGGATCGAGACGAGTCGGCGGTCGTTCCTGGCGGTGGCCGGGTTGCTGGGGCTGGCGGCGTGCGGGTCGAACACCGGGCGGGAGGGGTCGGCGAAGGGGACGCTGCGGCACTGGTACCACGCCTACGGGGAGGACGGGGTGCAGGACGCCGTCCGGCGGTACGCCGCCGCCTACCCCGGGGCGAAGGTCGAGGTGCAGTGGAACCCCGGGGACTACGACTCCAAGATCGTCACCGCCCTGCAGAACAGCGCCGTGCCGGACGTGTTCGAGGCGCAGGTGAAAGTGGACTGGGTGCGGCAGGGGCAGGTCGCGCCGGTGGGCGACCTGCTCGGGGACGCCCGCGGTGACTTCGTGGCCTCCCTGCTCGAATCGCAGACCGTGGACGGGCAGCTCTACGGCATCCCGCAGTCCATCGACACGCAGGTGCTGTTCTACCGGCCCAGCCTGCTCCAGCAGGCCGGGGTGACCCCGCCGCGGACCGTGGACGAGTTGCTGGACGCGGTCAAGCGGCTCAACACCGGAGGCGTTCGCGGGCTGTTCGCGGGCAACGACGGCGGTGTCGGTGTGCTGACCCCGCCGCTGCTGTGGGCCGCGGGGCTGGACTTCCTGTCCCCCGACGGGACAGCGCCGGGGTTCGACGACCCGCGGGCCGCCACCGTGTTCGGCAAGTTCCGGGAGTTGCAGACCGGCGGCGGGCTGCTGCTGGGCGCCCCCGCCGACTGGTCGGACCCGGGGGCGTTGGTCGACGGCCGGGTCGCCATGCAGTGGACCGGGCTGTGGAACCTGCCCAAGATCACCGCCGCGCTCGGGGACGACGTGGGGGTGCTGCCGTTCCCCAGGCTCGACGACAGCGGTGCGGTGTCGGTGCCGGTCGGGGCCTACAGCGCGATGGTGAACGCGCGCAGCGCCGACGTGGAGGCGGCGAAGGCCTACGTGCGGTGGCTGTGGGTGGAGAAGACCGACTACCAGACCGAGTTCGCCACCGCGTTCGGCGCGCACGTGCCCGCCCGCAAGAGCCTCGGCGACAAGGCCGAGTCGCTGCGGTCGGGGCCCGCCAAGGACATCGTCGGGTTCGTCGTCGACAGCGGGCGGATCGCGAGCCCGTCCCGGTGGTCGGCGCGGGCGAACACCGCCCTGTCCGACGCGGTGTCGCGGATCGCGCGCGAGGGGGCGGACGCCGCCGCCGAACTGCGCGCCGCGGTGGAGGTCGCCCGGGGTGAGATCAGCAGGACCGGTCGGTGAACCGACGGGGCGCACTGGCGTTCTGGCTGTTCGTCGGTCCGTTCGCGGCGGGGTTGCTGCTGTTCACGTACGTGCCGATCGGGTGGAGCGCGTACCTGAGCTTCTTCGACGCGCACAACACCGTCACCCCGACCGAGTTCGTCGGGCTCGACAACTACACCGACATGCTCACCGACCGCGCGTTCCTCGACAGCATCGGCACGTTCTCCGCGTTCGCGGCGCTGATCGTGCCCACCACGGTCGTGCTGTCGCTGCTGCTGGCGCTGCTGGTCAACCAGGTGCGGGTGGCGCGGGCGTTCGTGCGGTCGGTGTTCTTCCTGCCGTTCGCCTGCTCGTACGTGGTGGCCTCGCTGGTGTGGAAGATGTCGCTGTTCTCCGGGGTGGACACCGGGGTGGTGAACACCGTGCTCGGGTGGTTCGGCGGCGAACCGCAGGCGTGGGTGGGCACGGTCGACCCGCCGCTGTACTGGGTCGTGCTGGTGACCGTGCGGCTGTGGTTGCAGCTTGGCTTCTACATGATCCTGTTCCTGGCCGCCCTGCAACGCGTCCCCGACCACCTCTACGAGGCCGCGTGGATCGACGGCGCCTCCCCGGGGTGGCAGACGTTCCGGCACGTGACGCTGCCCGGCCTGCGCGGGGCGCTGGTGGCGGTGCTGGTGCTGAACCTGATCAACGCCTACCAGGCGTTCGACGAGTTCTACAACATCCTCGGCGACGCGCGCGGCTACCCGCCGTTCGCCCGGCCACCGCTGGTCTACCTCTACTACACCTCACTGGGTTCCGGCGGCCAGGACCTGGGGCGGGGCAGCGCGGGCGCCCTCGTGCTGGCGCTGGTGATCGCCCTGGTGACCCTGTTGTCCGGCCGCGTGCTGCGGAGGTCGTCGACGTGAACCCACCCGTAGGCCACAACCGCACGACGGTGTCCCGCGTGCTCCTCTGGCTCGTGCTGGCCCTCGCCGCGGCGCTGTTCCTGCTGCCGTTCGCGGTGATGCTCGGCAAGGGCCTCGCCGAGGACTGGTCGACCGTCGGCGACCTGTTCACCGACGACGAGGTCCCGTTCGCCCGCAGCCTGCTGAACTCCGTGATCGTGTCGGTGCCGCAGACCCTCGGCCAGCTCGTGGTGTGCTCGCTCGCGGGCTACGGCCTCGCCCGCGTCCCGTACCGGCACGCGTCGAAGGTGCTCTACGCGGTGGTCGCCACCCTGATGGTGCCCACCGCGGTGACGTTCGTGCCGAGCTTCGTGGTGGTGTCGAGCCTCGGGTGGCTGTCGGACCTGCGCGGGCTGATCGTGCCGGGGTTGTTCAGCGCGCTCAGCGTGTTCCTGTTCCGCCAGTACTTCCTGGACTTCCCGCAGGCGCTGGAGGAAGCGGGCCGGTTGGACGGGCTGAGCCGGTGGGGCGTGTTCTGGCGCGTGGTGGTGCCCAACTCGACCGGCTTCATCGCGGCCATCGCGGTGATCGACTTCATCGGGAGCTGGAACCAGCTGCTGTGGCCGCTGATCATCGCCCAGGACTCGTCCACCTGGACCGTGCAGGTGGCCCTGTCCAGCCTGCTGACCGCGCAGAACCCCAAGATCACCCTGCTCTTCGCGGGCGCGGCCGTGTCGATCCTGCCGGTGCTGCTGGTCTTCGTGCTGCTCCAGCGCCACCTCGTGCGCGGCGTCACCGAGACCGGCCTCAAGGGGTAGGCGGGGCGTCCTTGACGAACACGATCCCGTCGTAGTTGTCGGTGTGCGCCGGGTCGAGCGGGGCGTAACCGTAGTAGGGCGACACCCGGGGCTCCGCGTTGCCGAGGGCAGCCCCGAGACGGCGGGGGTCGACGAGGCACCGATCTCCCGGGAGCGCGTACAGGAGCCCCTCAAGGGTGCCCGGGGGCGGGGTGTCGACTCCCCGGTGGCGGATCGTGCCGAGGGCCGTGGCCAGGAAGGCGTACCCGTCGCCGAGGTGGGCACCGACGATCGCGCCCGCGCTCCACCACCGCAGCGGCAGGCCGCCCATCCGCATGCTGCTCTCGTCCCGCTGGAGGTGGCCGTTGTGGGCGTGCGCCAGTACCGGGCCCCGTTCCGCGAGGGCGAGCAGGTTGGCGGCCATCATCGAATCCCGCAGGCCCACCAGCCGCGCCATCCGGCTCGGTGACGTGTCGGCCATGCAGGAGTGGTAGCGCAGCAACCCGGTGGCGGTCCGCCCGTACAGGCGGGCCCGGTCCCACTCGTCCCGCGAGGACACCGCGAGCAGGTGCGGTGTCTGCGCGTCGAGCAGGGCCACCAGGTCGTCGGCGATCAACCGCAACCGCTCGGCCTCGGGCGTCCGCCCCGCGGACCGCGCGGGGTCCGCCATCGCGGCGGGGTCGGTCCACCGGTCGTCGGCACCGAGCAGGCGGTCGAGGACCTCGGCGGTGCACGGGAGCAGGTCCGCGCCCACCCGGGCCGCGAGGTGGTCGTGGAGTGCGGTGAGGGCTTGCCGGGGACTCGCGGCGTGGGTCATCTCCAGCGGGCCGTCGATCCCGGCGAAGCGCAGCCGTTCGGCCGCGGGCAGGCCCTCGTTGTGGGCGCGCATCCACCGCACCAGTTCGCGGTTGGCCTCGGACGCGCCGAAGCCGTGGCTGAACCCGGCCTCCACGACCTCGTCGAGGGTGCCCGCGCCGGAGGTGATGTGGTCGTCCACGACCAGGCCCATCATGCAGTCGCTCTCGACCGCGATCGTCCGGTAGCCCTCCCGCTCGACGAGCTGCCGGAACAGGTCGTTGCGCAGGTGGAGCAGGACGTCCTCGCCGTGGGTGGGTTCGCCGAGGGCGAGCAGTCGCGGGCGGTTCGGGAGCAGCCCCATGACGGCAGCGGCGTCGACGGGGTGGGTGGCGTCCACGAGGTCGGAAGTCATGCTTCAACACTATCGTTGAACATTGTATTGAAACTTTTCCTCGGTATGTGGGGTGGAACCCTCAAAACGAGGTGTCGCTACCGGCGGCCGGGAGCGCGGCGGCGAAGTTCGGGGTGGGCGAGCGCGGGCGGGACGTAGGCGACGTCGACGGGTCCGACGTCAGTTCCCGGCGGCACGATGTCGTCGATGCGGTCGAGCACGTCGTCGTCGAGGGCGGTGTCCGCTCCCGCCAGCAGGTCGTCGAGTTGTTCCGGTGTGCGCGGGCCGATGATCGCCGAGGTGACCGCGGGGTGGGCGGTCGCGAACCCCAGGGCGAGGTGGGGCAGCGACAGCCCGGCCTGCTCGGCGACCGGGACGAGGGCTTCGACGGCGTCGAGCTTGCGCCCGTCGGTCATGTGCCGCCGCGCCCAGTGCAGGCGGCCCGCCGACGCCGTTTCCGCGCTGCCCCTGCGGAGGCGGCCCGCGAGCAGGCCCATCGCCAGCGGGCTCCACACCAGGACACCCAGCCCGTGGCGCTCGCAGACCGGCAGGACCTCGCGTTCGACCCCGCGGTTGAGGATCGAGTAGTGCGGCTGCTCGGAGCGGAAGCGGGCCAGCCCGCGCCGATCGGCCACCCACTGGGCTTCGACGATCTCCGAGGCGGGCAGGTTCGAGTGGCCGATCGCGCGGACCTTGCCCGCGCGGAGCAGGTCGGTCAGCGCACCGAGGGTTTCCTCGATGTCGGTGCCGGGTTCGGGGTGGTGGGCCTGGTAGAGGTCGATGTGGTCGACCCCGAGGCGGCGCAGGGACCCTTCGACGGCGGTGACGACCCAGCGGCGGGAGTTCCCGCCCCGGTTCGGGCCGGGGCCCATCGGGCCGTTGAACTTGGTGGCGAGGACAACGTCGTCACGGCGTCCGCGCAGGGCCTTGCCGACGATCCTCTCGGATTCGCCGTCGCCGCCGTAGACGTCGGCGGTGTCGATGGTGTTGATGCCGCCGTCGAGGGCGCGGTGGACGATGCGGGCGCACTCGTCCGGGTCGGGGTTGCCGTGCGGCCCGAACATCATCGTGCCCAGGGTGTAGGCGCTGACCTGGATGCCGGTGCGGCCGAGCGGGCGGGTTCGCATGGGACTTCTCCTGGGTGGTGGGGGGTGCGGCCGGGACCGACCGCACCCCCCGGCGGGAAGATCAGGCCTGGGTGTACTCGGCCGCGACGTCGACGATCCAGGTGATGCCGAAGCGGTCGGCCAGCATCCCGAAGGCGGGCGCCCACTGCGCGGGGCCGAACGGCTCGATCACGGTCGCGCCCTCGGCGAGGCCCTCCCACACCGGGGTGACCTCGTCGACGCTCTCGCCGCGCACGGAGAGGAAGAACGGTTCCCCGGTGATCGTGGTGCCGTTCTCGCGGCGCGTGGTGGGGGCGGCCGGTGCGGCGGGCGCGTCCTGGCCGGGCACGTCGTAGGCCATCACCCGGAAGCCGTTGTCGGCGACGACCTGTCCGAAGACGACGTTCGCCGCGCCGGGCAGTTCGGCGGGCATCCCGAAGTCGGCGTAGGTGGCGACGGTGAGCTGTCCGCCGAACACCGCCCGGTAGAACTCAAGGGCTTCGCGGGCCTGCCCGTGGAAGTTCAGGTGGGCGACAGCGTTGAGCGACATGGTGTTCCGGTCCTTCATGAACGGTTCGCCGCCGGAGGCTTCCGGCGACGAGGTCCACGGTGTCACCAGTACCGGTCAGGGAAGGTCCGCTACTTCCGGACGCGGCCCTGGACGTCCTGTGTCGCGCCGCACGGGCCTGCGCCCGGAAGCCCACCGGGTGGAGGACGAACCGGGTGCCCGGGCGTGTCCTTGGTGGAGAAGACCTTCACGAGCTGGTCGATGGCGGCGGCGATGCCGTCCCGGGCGCTGATGGCGCCACTGTGGAGGGTGCGGGCCAGTTCGTCGAGGTCGAGTGTGACCGAGACCAGGCGGAGCGTGGTGGGGGTGTTCGGCCACCTGCCCGTGTCCGAGGCGGCGAGGACGGGCCCGGCCAGGGAGCGGGGGACGGTGCCCGCGATCCGGATTCCCGGCAGCTCCAGGGGAACGGGCCGCAGGCGCAGGGTGGCGCGGGCGGAACCGTCGGAGAGCTGTTCGGCGGAGACGAACTCCGCCGCCACGGTGGTGCCGTTGGGGAGGTGCGCGCGCACCTCGGGGAAGGCTGCCCGCAACTCCAGCCCCACCTCCAGGCGGAGGTGGGAGATCAGAGCAGCAACAGGGCCAAGAGCACGACCAAGGCCAGTCCCGCGCCGAGCAGGAGCCGGATCGGGAACGGGGTGGGCGCCGGGGACCGCGGGGTCCCCGGCGCTTTTCCCAGCGGCCGCACCCCCACCACGGTCGCGGAGTTGCTGAGGAGCAGGACGGCGGTGTCCGCGCCCAGGGCCTGCCTGGCCCGTTCCGCCCCGGCCTCGCTGACGAGCCTGTTGGTGGCGATCGCGTAACCGCGGGCCTCGCCGGTGAGCAGGTCGCCGAGCCGGGCGAGGAAGGCGTCGGTCGAGGAGGGGTCGTCGGCGGACACCACCCAGGACGCCGGTTGCCCGGCGCCCGGCACCTGCGCCTCCGGGGAGCCGACGGCGTCGAGGACCGCGTCCGCCGCCGGGCCCAGGGGGCGGTCGACGACGCCGCGCCACTCGTCGACCAGGGCCTCGGTGATGACCTCGTCGAGGCGGGCGCCCAGGGCGGCGCGGGCGGTGTCGTCCAGGGCCGCGCGCGCCAGGGCGAGCACCGCGCCGGGCCGGTCGTCGCCCGCCAGGACCAGGGTCACCCGGATGGTGCGGCCCACGGTGTCGCGGCGGGCGGAGGGGATCCCGCTGACCAGTGCCCGGAACCCGGACCCGTCCCGCAGGGCCAGCACCGCGGGCTGGTCGAGGTCGGTGAACCTGGCGGGTTCCACCCACCACTCCTCGCCGGGGGTGCCGAGGTAGCCGTAGTCCCTGGTCCGGCCCCGGGTGATGACGGCGGTGACCTCCGCCCTGCTCACCAGACCTCCACCCGGGCGTCGCGGTCGCGGGTGGCCAGGCTCTCCACCGCCGCGGCCAACTGCTCGTGGCGGGCCTCGATCTCGACGAGTTCGGCGGTGCCCGACTCGATCTCGCGGGTCACCCGGACCGCCTCGCCGCTGAGGTGGTAGGCGAGGGTCCCGATGAGGCCCTTGCGCTGGGCGCGGCGGGAGGTCAGCTCGGCGACCGCCGTGGTGGTGGCGGCCTGGGCCGCGGCCTCCTGCTCGCGCCGGGCGGAGATGATCGCCTGGCACAGCTCCTGCACGACCGTGGCGGCGGCCCGGATCGACGGCCGCGGCGGGTCGCCGCGGAAGCGGTAGGTGGCCCGCAGGGTCAGGATGCCGTCGGCGGCGGGCTCCCAGAACGCCTCCGACAGCTCGACGCAGCCGTAGGTGTCGATCGGCGAGTAGACGACCCGGATGGCGCGCTTGGTCGCCTCGTCGCGGACCGCGGCCAGGACGTCGGCGTAGACGGTGCGGACCTCCTTGGCCAGCTCGACGCCGGAGTAGCCGGTGCGGCGGCCGTTGTCGGAGAAGTACTTCTCGCACTTGAGCGGGGCGAGCACCAGGACCGCGGGTTCGTCGGGGGCCTGGTTGCGCAGCCGCGCCCACTGCTTCACGACCTGGTGCACCTCGGTCAGCCCCAGCCGGGCGACCCTGGCCGCGCGCTCCTTGCCGGTGGTGGTCTCCATCAGCACCGCGGCGTCGATGGGGACCACCAGCATGATGCTCTGCCTGATGTGGCCCTCGCACCGCGGCCAGTCGGTCTTGGCCTGCGGTGAGCCCGCCCGCTCCAGCGGGTCCAGCCAGCCACCGGGGAAGTCGAGGACGGAGAACGGGACCGACAGCTCGGCCCTGTCGATCGACCGCAGCTGCAGGGTGTACTCGGTGGTGGTCTGGGTGCTGCCCAGCGAGTGCGGCTCGAACTCCTGGGCCGCGAGCGCCATGGCGAGCTGCTTGCGGTGGGTGGCCAGCTTGTTCTCGGTCTCCTCGTCCGCGGCGACCTCGACCGGCGTGCCGCGCAGCAGCGACTGGGTCTGGTCGAGGATCGCCGAGACCAGGGTGGTCTTGCCGACCGCGCTCGGGCCGACCATGGACACCTTGAACGGGTCGGTCACGCCGCCACCCCCTGCTCCTCGGCGAGGACGGCCCGCAGCTCGGCCAGCAGCCCGCGCAGCCGCTGCAACCCGATGCCGACCGCCAGGTCCGCGTTGCCGTCGGCGGGCCACATCTGCTCCCGGAAGGCGTCCACGACCCGCACCATCTCCTTCTCCGCCGCCTTGCCGCGGATGAGGCCGTCCTCGAACTGCTCGGCGAAGGCGAGCAGCACGTTGGCCGCGCGCTCGGGGATGGTCGCCATGACCCGCCCGGTGTCGTGCACGCCCTGCTTGGCGAGCTGGGTGACCCGCTTGTAGAGCAGCTCGGCGCCCTGGGCGTCGTGGCTGACCCCGAGCAGCGACGCCATCTGCACGCCCTCCTCCCCCGGCGGCTCCGGGTAGAGCAGTTGCAGTGCGTCGCGCACGTCCGGCAGCACCAGGGTCCGGAAGTCCATGCGCACGTCGAGCACGAACTCGAAGGCGTCCACCATCGCCGGGCACGGCTCCGGGATCTCCCGCAGCGCCCCGACCAGGCGGTTCAGCGCCGCCTGCGGGTCCCGCTCGGCACCGCAGAGCACCCCGAGCCTGCCCAGCGCCTCGACCAGCCCCGACCAGAACTCCGCGCGCCGGGCCAGCAGCACGTCGTCCACCGCGGCGAGCCTGCGGGCCAGCTCCACCCGCACGCTGTTGAGCGCCGCGGCGGCGAACGGGCGCGACGCCTTCTTGCGCCGGAAGTCCTGCAGCGCCATCTCCTGCCAGTGCTCGGCGCCCTCGCCGAACCCGGTGTCGATCCAGGCGCGGATGTCGGCCCGCACCTCCGCGGCCCGGTCGTGGAAGCCGTCGCCGACGTCCTCGCGGGTGAGCTGCCGCTCCAGGTCCCCGATCCAGGCCTGCAACGACTGCGCCAGCTCGGCCAGCACCGACTGCGCCAGCGCGTGCAGCGCCTCGCTGGAGGTGGGGGTGACGACCTTGCGCAGCGCGTCGAGCGCCTCCCCGACCCGTGCGGCGATGGCCTGCTGGTTGCGCGCGCACTGCGCCAGGGCGTCGCCGATCACCGCGGCGTCCATCCGCGGCAGCGCGTCGGCGAGGTGGTCGAGCACGGTGTCCAGCACCTCGACCCGGACCGCGTCCGGGTCGGCCACATCGGCCTCCAGCACCCGGAAGTAGGCGTCGTCGGTGCGGTTGTTGACCCGCTCGGTCAGGTCCGCGCGCAGCGCGGCCACGTTCTCCTGGTCGCACTGCCCGGTGTTGACCAGGATCATGGCGAAGTCGCGCATCGCCGCCGCGCCCCGAGCCTTGTTGGCCAGGTCCATCGCCGCCGCGTCCGAGGTCGTCCACAGCGCGTTGGTGCTGGTCGGCCACTTGACCATGAGCACGAGGTCGACGTCGTTGTGCAGCCCGACGATGTGCCGCTCCTCGGCCCGCGGGGTCAGCTCGCCCAGCCCGGGCAGGTCGATCAACCCGACGTCGGTGGTGTCGGTGCGCGGGAACGCGCAGTGCACCACGGCCTCGCGCACCGCCAGGTACCTGCGGTCGGGGTCCGCGGACTCCTCGGCCGGGTACGCCACCCACTGCCGCAGCTCGTCCAGCGGCACGTCGAGCACGGCGCCGGTCAGGTGGCGGCGCCAGGTGTGCGCGCTGTCCCGGATCTCCCGCAACCGCGCCAGCAGCGGCCCGTTGTGCGGGTCGGCGGCCAACTGCGCGGCCAGGGTGGAATCGGCGAGCACGTCGGAGCCCCGGGTGAACTCGGCGAGGTCGGTCGGCACGGTGACCACGCCGAACTCGGCGTAGTAGGGGTAGAGCACCTCGTCGAGGAAGGACTGCTCGGTGTGGGTGGTGACCCTGGCGCCCTCGTGGTCGGTCGAGTGGAAGATCCGGCTGCGCACGGCGGTCACCGGCCTGCCCTTGCCGGTGGGCACCTGCTCGTCACCGAGTCCGGACAGCGACCGCAGCAGGGTGCTCTTGCCGTTGCGCGCCTGACCGCTGACCCCGATGTTGATCGTCCGCCTGCGCACCCTGGCCCGCACCCGCCCCAGCGCGGCCGCCGAGTCCAGGGCCAGCCCGGCCAGCTCGACCAGGTCGGTGTCCAGCAGCCCGGCCCTGGCGAGCAGGTCCCCGCCCAACCCGGGCGCCTGCAGCAGGCCGAGCACCTCCCCCACCCGGTTCCACCTGGCGATCTCGCCGTCGACGAGGGGGAGCTGGGCCTGCCGCCGCTCCAGCACACCGTCGAGCTTCTGGCTCGTGACCGACACCCCACACCCCTCCCGGCTCCGGCACGGGCAGCGGGGCAACCGCCCACCACCCGCCCCGAACACTACGCAAGGCCGGTGGACAGCCACATCCCTGAGCCGAGGATCGGCGCCCACCGGCCGGGCGTGGGTGGTTCTCCGCCGCAGCGCGCCCGCCCCGTCGACGCCACCCCGGCCTGCGCGGGGCCGGAGACGGGCGGAAGGGCCCCGATCACCCGTCCAGTTGGTTCGCCTGCTTCACCACGCGTTGCACCGAGGCGTTCTCGGCATGCGATTCCAGCAGTCGTCGGAATCCCTGGAAGGCGAAGTCGACGCGGACAGACCGCACGTAGGGGTACTCGTCGAGGAACCCCTGCCAGGTTTCGCAGGCCGGTTCGAGTCGGCCCCGCCGCAGGTGCAGTTCGGCGAGTTGGTGGGTGGTCAGAACGCGGGAACGGCGTTGGGTCCTCGGGAACTGCCGGAGTGATTCCCGCCACGCGCGCTCGGCCCCGTGGTGATCACCGAGCAGGGCCAGCACCTGACCGGTGCGGTGCGCGAGTTCCGCCCGGCAGGCGGCGGAGCCGGTGTCGTCCACGTGCTTTTCGGCTTCGGTCAGCCGGACCAGTGCCGTGGTCCGGTCGGAAAGAGTCGCGTGCGCGACCGCGGCCTGCCCGAGCAGGGCCACCCGCGTGCCGGGTGGCGTCGAGGGGTCGGCGCGGGTCACGGCCGCGTCCGCCAGCAGGACCATCTGCCGGTGGTGGCCAAGGAACCTGGCCTGTGAACTCATGCTGCCCAGGACGGCCGCCTGACCGGCCGGGTCGCCCGCCTCGCCTGCCAGGTGCAGCGCGATGCGGTAGTAGCGCTGGGCCAGGTGGTGGTACAGGCTGTCGAAGCACATGAATCCGAGCAGGCGGACGAGTCCGGCCGTTGCGCTGAGGGAGACGGACGCGGGGGGCTCGGTCCTGCTCAACTGCAAGCGTGGCGTGATGTCGGTGGCCAGGTAGGCGACGAGCGCGAGACGGGCGTGGCCACCCCCGAACTCCTCCCCCGCCGCGGCGAAGGCGGAGGCCATCGCCTCGATCGCGGTCCAGGCGCCGCGTTCGACCGGGCCGGGTTCGGCCAGGGGGACCGCGCGGGCGGTCGGCCGGTCGGGGACCACCGCCCAGTCGGTCCGGAACGGCTGTTCGCGCAGCAGGGTCCTGCGCACCGGGTCCAGGTCGGCCAGGACGAGCTGGCGCAGGCCCTGGACACCGGGAGCCTCCTCCAGCAGCGCCGCGCCCGCCACCGGCGCATCGGCCATCCCGGTCTCCGCCACCGCGATGTGACGGCCGAGGCGGCGGGACATCGCCTCGGCCAGGAGCGTGGGGACCGGCGGGCGCGGGCGACTCCCGGACAACCAGTGCGACACCGCCGTCCGGTCGTAGTGGAATGTCAGGCCCGCTTCCGCCGCGACGCGGTTGACCGCGACCGCGAAGTTGTGACTCGTCCAACGCGCCTCTTTGAGCAACGCACGAAGCGCGTCATTGTGTCTACGGCTTTGTGGCGGCATGTCTCTCCGAACAAATAGGCGGCATCCGTCAGTCTTGGCCGAGGGCAGACCCAATTCCTTCGTTGTTCGCCGATTAGCTCTTCGCACAGCCAATCACCACGCCGTCGACCTGACAACCGGCAACAGGGTGACATGGCCTCACTTAGGCACTCTGACTTGCGCAGCCGCACGTGCAGGCGCGTTCTCCGTAAAAGACCAGGCAATGAGCGGTACGTGAACACGTTCAACATCGACAGGTTGTGGAGTCGCGCTTCGCCTGCTGTGATGAAGAAGGCACCCGGCTACGCCCGACCAGGCCCGAGAAGGGCACACATCGGAACGCACACCCACGAGGAACGGGTTGTCGCGCACGCGCCGATCTCCGCTGTTGCCCTGTGGTGGGCGGTCGCCAAAATCGACGACCAGCCCCGCCGGACCATCCACGGGTGCACCGATGACGAATTCCACGAAAGGACAACCGATGAGGAAATCACGTTTCAGCGTGGTGGCGGCGGCGGTGGCGGCCCTCGGGTCGCTCGCGGTTCCGCAGGCGAGCGCGCAGGCCGCCGCAGCACCAGCCAACGTGACCTGTGCCTCGGGAAGCGCGGTGCTCGACTTCACGCCCGGAATGGGTGCGACGACCGCGCCCATCTTGGCCACCGGCAAGGGCACGGTGTCCGGCTGCTCCGGCATCGTCGGTCGAACGGTGCTCAACGGGGTCGACGGCATCCTCACCTACTACGCCTCGGGCGTCGCCTCGTGCTCCTGGGGCAAGGGGTCCGGGTACTTCGCCCTCCAGCTCAACACGACCCCGACCCAGGTCCTGCGGGGTGAGTTCGTCCTCTCCACCCGGGGGCTGACCGCCATCTTCACCGGCGAGGCGAACTCGGTCGGCATCGCCCAGGCGACCAACCCGACAGAGGACTGCGTCACCGTCCCGGTCACCAAGGTGCGGTCCCTCTTCGAGCCGATCTACATCGTCACCTCCTGACGCACCCCCGGGCGCCCCTGCCCGCTGCGCGGGCACGGGCGCCCGGGGTGGTCGTGGCCTGCCCGGTGGAACCAGGACGGAGAAGGCATGGACCCCACACCCACACCCAGGACCTTCGCCTCCGCCCGGGTGGCGGGCCGGTTCACCCCGGGAATCCTGGGCGCCCGCCTGACCGGGGCGGGGCTGTTCGATTCGGCTGTGCTCCTCGAACGCGACGGCGAGTGCAGGGTGGGCCTCGGCGCGGTGGTGCGCGTGACCGTGGACCGCGAGGAGATCCACTGCTGGAGCGACGGCGGTGGTGTGCGGAGCCGACCGAGGCCGCCGCAGGCACTGGACGGCGTGCGCGAGGCGTTGGCGGATTCCCCCGTGCGGGACTGGTCCGCCTACGGGTGGGTCGGGTTCGACCACTCCGGTGTCCCGGCGGGCCGGGGAAACCCGCCGTCCGGTGACCCGTCCGTCCACATCGTCGTCCCGCACACCGAGGTGATCATCCACTCCGAACAGCTTGTGGTGCGCAGCGCCGATCACACGACCCTCACCCGGGTCGTCGACTTCCTGGGCAGTCCCCTCCCGTGCAGGCTCTACACACCGCGACCGGTCGACGTTGACCGCGATCGCGGCGCCTACGAGGAAATGGTGCGCCGCGGCATCGGCGAGATCCGAGCGGGCCGAGCGCACAAGGTGGTCCTCTCCCGCAGCGTCCCGGTCGACTTCGTCCCCGACCTGGTGGGCACGTACGTCCAGGGGCGGGCGGCCAACCCGCTGGCGCACTCCTTCCTCGTCGACCTCGGCGGTCGGCAAGCGGTCGGGTTCTCCCCGGAGAGGTTGCTGAAGGTCACCGCGGGGGGCCGGGTCAGCACCGAGCCCCTGGCCGGGACCCGCGCCCACGGCTTGGGACAGGACCGCGACGAGCAGTTGCGGGCCACCCTCCTCGCCGACCCCAAGGAGATCTACGAACACGCCATCTCGGTTCGCGCCGCCCGCGACGAGCTCACCGGTGTCTGCGCGCCGCACTCGGTCGCGGTCCACGACTTCCTCTCCGTCAGGGAACGCGGAACGGTGCAGCACCTGGGTTCGTCGGTGGTCGGCAGGCTCGACCCCGACCGCACCGCCTGGCAGGCGCTGGACGCGGTGCTCCCCGCGGTCACCGCCACCGGCATCGAGAAGGCCGATGCCCGTTCGCGCATCGCGGAGCTGGAGGACGGCCCACGCGGTCTCTACGGCGGGGCCGTCCTGGTCGCCGACCACACCGGCGTGGTGGACGCGGTGCTGGTGCTGCGGACCGTCTTCCACGAGCACGGTCGCACCTGGATCCGCGGTGGAGCGGGGATCGTCGCCGATTCCGTACCTGCCCGCGAGTACGAGGAGACCTGCGAGAAACTCCGCAGCGTCGCCGCCCACGTGGTGCCGCTGGAGTCGCCGTGAGCGGCCCCGGCACCCCACCCGGTGGCCAGGCGCTCCCCGAGTCCGCCGTCGACGCCCTGGCCCACTGCATGCGGACCCTGCGTTCGGTCCGCCGCTTCCTCGCCGCCGACGTCGACCAGCGCAGCGTCGAGTTCGTGCTGGAACTGGCGACCCGGGCCGGATCGGCGAAGAACAGGCAGCCCTGGCGGTTCGTGGTGGTGCGCGACGCGCGCGTCCTGGCCGAGCTGACCGGCTGGTACCGGCGCTCCTGGCAGAAGATGGCGGACTTGGCCGCCTCCCGCCCCGAGCTGTACCCGGCCGGGGGCCGCAGGCAGGCCCAGTTGCGGGAGAGCGAGTTCCTCGCCCGGTCCTTCGGCTCGGTCCCGGTGGTGGTCGTGGCGTGTTTCATCCCGTCGCCGTCCAACCCCGCCGACTTCTACGGTGGGGCGTCCGTCTACCCCGCCGTGCAGAACCTCCTGCTGGCCGCTCGGGCGATCGGGCTCGGCGGCACCCTGACCACCCTGCAGGCGGTGGACGAGCTGCCCGAGGCCGCCTGCCTGGAGGGGGGCGGGGGTGTCGTCGCCGAGCTGCGGGAACTGCTGGGCATCCCCGCTGAGGTCGTGCCCGCCGCAGTCGTCCCGCTCGGTTGGCCCGCCGAACCCCTCACCGCGAACCGGAGGACCCCGGTTCGGGAGGTCAGCAGCGTCGACCGGTGGGACAGCCGGTGGTCGACCGGCTGACCGCACCCGTTCACCCTCCCGGAACGACCCCGTGCTGGAGGCTGTCATGAGCCCGTTGATGAACGCGTCGGTGCACCTGGTGGACCGCCAGGTCGCGGCCGGGCTCGGCGAGCGCACCGCCGTCGTGGACCCCGGTGGCCACGTGGACTACCGCACCCTCGGTCGCCGCGTGGAATCGGCCACGAGCCGGTGGCGGGCCGCCGGTCTGCGCCCGGAGGAGCGCGTGGTGCTCCACGCCCCCGACTCGGCGGACCTGCTGGTGGCCCTGTTGTCGGTCATGCGCTGCGGCGCGATCGCCGTCCCGGTCCCCACCCACTACGGCGCGGCGGAGTTGGCCGCCGTGCTGCGCGACTGCCGGGCGCGCGCTCTTGTCGTCGGCGTCGAGCAGGGCGAACGGTTGCGGGAGCTCTCGGAACGGGCCCGGGACTTCCCGGACCTGCACGTGGTGGTGCCCCTGGGCGGACCCGGTTCCGACCCCCCGGGCCGGTTGACGTCGTTGCCCTGGGCGGAGTTCTCGCAGCAGGCGGGTTCCGCGGGTGATCCCGCCGACGCGCACCCCGATCGCACCACCGCGGACTCACCGGCGCTGTGGTTGTACACCTCGGGCACCACCGGCACCCCCAAGGCCGCGATGCACCGGCACGGCAGCATCCGGTTCGTGGCCGAGTCCTACGGGCGCCAGGTCCTCGGCCTCGACGCGGCGGACCGGTGCTTGTCCGTGGCCAAGCTGTCCTTCGCCTACGGCCTGGGGAACTCCTGCTTCCTGCCGCTGTCCGCGGGCGCCACGACACTCCTCGAACCCGCCAAGCCCACCGCGGACGTGGTGTTCCGCCGCCTGACCGCCGACCGGCCCACGGTGTTCTTCGGCGTTCCCACCTCCTACGCCGCGCTGCTGCGCGCATCGGGAGCACCGGAGGGGGCGTTCTCCTCGGTCCGGTTGGCCGTTTCCGCCGGGGAGGCGTTCCCCGCGGAGCTGCACCGCAGGGTGCGCGACCGGTTCGGTGTCGACGTGGTCGACGGTCTGGGCAGCACGGAGACGCTGCACGTCTTCCTGTCCAACAGACCGGGGCGGACCCGGCCGGGCAGCGTGGGCACCGCTGTGCCCGGCTACCGGTTGGAAGTGCTCGCCGAGGACGGTTCCCCCGCGCCCGCGGGCCTGCCCGGGACGTTGCACGTCCGCGCCCCGTCCACGGCCACCGGCTACTGGGGGCGGGTGGAAGCGGGGTGGGAGGTCTTCCGCGGCGCGTGGGTGAACACCGGTGACCTGGTCACCCGCGACGCGGACGGCCGGTACACCCACCTCGGCCGCAACGCCGAGGTCATCAAGAGCGGTGGTCTGTGGATCTCCCCCGCCGAGGTCGAGTCACGGTTGCTGCACCACCCGGGGGTCGACCAGGCGGCGGTCGTGGCGGTGCCCGACGCCGACGGCCTGGACAAGCCGGTGGCCTGCGTGGTGGTGGCCGCGGACCCGGGTCCCGGCGAGGACGAGCTGCGCGAGTTCTGCCGCGCGGAACTCGCCGCGTTCAAGTGCCCACGCCGAGTCCTGGTCGTCAGCGCTCTGCCCACCACGGGCAACGGAAAACTCCAGCGAGAGGTGGTGCGCTCCATGGTGATCGACCTGCTCGGTGCCGAGATCCCGTCGCCTCCGGGCGATCCCGGCCCCCCGTCCTCGGGAGGTCGGTCATGACCCCGGCGAGCACCGGACCCGCCACGCGCGCGCCCGGCCCACTCGACCTGATGTTCCACCAGGCAGCGGTGACCCCCTCACACCCGGCCGCCTCGGCGAACGTGGGCGCGGTGCTGCACGTGGCGGGAACCGCGCCCGACATCGCGGCGCTGCGCGCCCACGTCGCGGAGCGGCTCCCCGGCGTCCCCGCCCTGACCCACTTCCTCACCGGGCACCCCGGCGCGGTCCGGTGGACCACCGGACGAGCCGAGCCGGACACCCAGGTCATCGACCACCCGCTCCCGGAGGGCGCGGAGCACCTCGAAGCCGCGGTGCACCACCTGAGGTTCACGCGATTGCCCGCGGACGCGCCGCCCTGGCGCCTGTGGCTCCTGCGCGGCCACGCCCCCGACCACTACGCGCTGTTCTACCTGGCGCAGCACGACGTGCAGGACGCGGGTGCCATCGTGGGGGTCCTGGAAGCCCTGTTCGGCCCGGAACCACTCCCGTCGTCGTCGGCCACGACGCCCGCGCTCGCCGCGCAGGCGCCCGCGTCCGCCGCCGAGGTCGTCGACGCCCTCGACCAGGTGTGGCACAGCACGCGCGGGCACGGCACCTGGGGGTGGCCGAAGCACCCGCTGTCCGGGGAGCGCACCGTGCGCTGGACGGCGGTGCCCACCGACCTGCTCAGGGCGATCGGCCGGGCGTTCGGCGCCAGCACGAACGACGTGCACCTCACCGCGTTGGGCGCGGCGGTGGCCCGCTGGGCCGATCGGCACTGGCCGCTCGCCGACGGCGTGCCGCTGCCGATCATGGTGCCGTTGAACCTGCGCGGCCCCCAGGACCTCCACCTGCCGGGGAACCGGTTCTTCCTCGGTCGCGTCACGGTTCCCGGGGGGTCGTCGACCACCCCGCTGCGGCGCCTCGCCCACACGGTCCGGGCCACCGCGCCCTTGAAGCCCCCCGGGAACCGGGTCGCCCTGCGGTGGGTGCTGGACTCGCTGCCCAGACCGGCCCTGGACCTGCTGACCGGCATCGGTGCGGCACCGGACCGGCAGAGCGTCGTGGGGTCGATCTTCGCGCTGCGGCAGCCGCTGCGGGTGGGCCGCGACCCGGTGCACCGGGTCGACCCGCTCATCTGCTGCCCGGACGGGTTCCCGATGACCGTGGCGCTGTTCCAGTACGGGGGCGTCGCCTCGGTCTGCTTCCAGGTCGACCGCGCCCTGCCGGACGGCGACGCGATCCCCGACCTGTGGCGCGCGGCCCTCGCGGAGCTGGCGACCGCCCTCGGCGTACCGCAGCCGGACGACCCCACCGGCGATGACGGCACCCCCACCGCGCCCGGCGACGCGGATGGGCGGGCACGACCGTGAACGGGTCGGTCGACCCGCGGCTCGCGGAGCTGCCCGGCCGGACGGTGATCGTCACCGGCAGCACCGGGGGCTTCGGCAGGGCGATCAGCCGGGCGCTGGCCGAGGCGGGCGCGCGGCTCGTCCTCACCGGGCGCGACCCCGACGCGCTCGACCGGGCGGCCCGCGACCTCGACGCGACCCCCGGCGCGGTCCTGACCGTCGCGGGCGACCTCGGCGACCCCACCACGATGGACCGCGTCGCGGCGGCGGCCGTGCGCCGCTTCGGCCAGGTGGACGCGCTGGTGAACAACGCCGCGGTCCTCGGCCCGCTCGGACCGACGTGGACAGTCGACGAGCGGTCGTGGTGGCACACCATGGAGATCAACCTGCGGGGCGTCGCGCACGGCTGCCGGGCCGTGTTGCCGCACATGACCGAGCGCGGCTGCGGCCGGATCGTCAACGTCGTCAGCAGCGCCGGGCGCACCCGCTGGCCGCTGGCCAGCGCCTACTCGGTCTCCAAGGCCGCGGTCATCACCCTGACCGAGAACCTGGCCGTGGAACTGCGCAGGCACGCGGTCGCGGTGTTCGCCTACCACCCCGGCCTCCTCGACGTCGGCATGGCCGGGGCCCCGCACGAGTTCGTCCAGCGCCACGGCCGGGAGGCGGACGCGATCGCCACCTGGCTGCGCGACCAGGTCCACCGCGGCGGGGGCACCCCGCTGCGGACCGCGGTGGCCAACCTGGCCCTGCTGCTCACCGGCGCGGCGGACCCGCTGTCGGGTCGCTACCTCACCGCCCAGGACGACCTCGTTGACCTCATCGACTCCAGGGAGGCCGATCCACGATGAAGATCGAAGCCGCGGTCACCGAGCACCCCTCCGCGCCGTTCACCCTCGACGGGCTCGACCTGGACGCTCCCCGGGCGGATGAGGTCCTGGTGCGGTTGGTGGGAACCGGTGTCTGCCACACCGACCTGGTGGCGCGCGACCAGGGGCTGCCGGTGCCCCTGCCCGCCGTCCTCGGGCACGAGGGAGCGGGGGTGGTCGAGGCCGTCGGTGACGGCGTCCACCACGTGGCACCGGGTGACCACGTCGTGCTCACCTACGACCACTGCGGCACCTGTCGCCACTGCGCCGCGGGCCGCCCCGCGCTGTGCGCGCACTTCCACGCCCGCAACTTCTCCGGCGTCCGCCCCGACGGGTCGACCCCGCTGCACCGGGGGACCACCGAGGTCCGCGGCCGGTTCTTCGGCCAGTCCTCGTTCGCCACGCACGCCATCGCCACCAGCGGCAACACCGTTCCGGTGCCCACCGACCTGCCGCTGCCCCTGTTGGGGCCGCTCGCCTGCGGAATCCAGACCGGCGCGGGCAGCGTGCTCAACTCGCTGCGCTGCGAGGCGGGCAGCAGCATCGCGATCTTCGGCACCGGGTCGGTGGCCTGCGCGGCCGTGCTGGCCGCGGTCCTCAGCGGGTGCACCACCATCATCACGGTGGGCCGCAACCCGGCCGGACTCCGGTTCACGGCCGAACTCGGGGCCACCCACACCCTGCTCACCGGGGACGGGGCCGTCGCGGACATCCGAGACCTCACCGGCGGCGGGGCGGAGTACAGCATCGACACCACAGCGACGCCCGCACTCCTGCGCCACGCGGTCGAGTGCCTGGACCAGGGCGGGATCTGCGGTCACCTGGGGGCGACCGCACCCGGGACCGACGTCCACCTGGACATGGCCTCACTGCTGTTCGGCCGGGAGGTCCGCGGCATCGTGGAGGGGGACAGCCTGCCCGCGCGGTTCATCCCAGTGCTCGTGGAGCTCTACCGGCAGGGGCGGTTCCCCTTCGACAAGCTCATCGCCACCTACCCGCTGAGCGACATCAACCGGGCCGTCGCCGAGGCGGGCAGGCGCGACCGGCCCAAGGCCGTGGTCCTCCCCGGCTGAGGCACTGACCTCGGGTGTCAAGCGGTGAAGGCGTCCCGGTTGGCGGCAACGAAGTCGCGGAATGATCGGGCGGGGTGGCCGGTGAGGTCTCGCACCGTTGAGGTGACGCGGTCCTCTGCGCCGTGGCGGATGGCGGTGTCGAGGTCGGCCAGGATGGTGGCGAACTGCGGTGACATGCCGGTGTCGGTGAACCGGGTGGCCATCTCGGTGGCGCTGACGGCTCGGTGTTCGACCGCGCGGCCGGTGGTCTCGGTGATGATCGCGGCGGTGTCGGCGTAGCTGAGGGCTTCCGGGCCGGTGATCAGGTGGTCGGTGTTGTGCGGCACGGGGTCCAGCAGGGCTCGTGCGGCCACCGCGGCGATGTCGGCGGCGTCGACGAACCCGACTCGGCCGGACCCGGTCGCGGTGACGATTTCCCCGTGTTCCCGGATGCCCGCCGCGACGGGGTGGGAGCCGAGGAAGTTCTGCATGAACCAGGACGGCCGCAGCACAGCCCACTCCGGCACCGCCGCGCGGACCAGCGGGGGCAGGGCTCCCGGCCCGGAGTCGGCGTCCGGCACCGCGGAGGAGCTGAGGAGCACCACCCGCCGCACCCCCGCCCGTGCCGCTTCGGCGAGGAAGCCCTCGACCAGCGGTGCGGGCTCGGCGACCCCGACCGGCGGGAGGAGGTAGACCCGCTCCGCTCCGGCCACCGCGGGACCGTGCGTGGCCCGCTCGCTCCAATCGAACCGGACCTGCCCGGGGTCGTCGGGTTTCCTGGTGCCGATGCGCACTGCGGCTGACTGTTCGCGCAGCAGGGCGACGACCCGGCTGCCGGTGGTGCCGGTGCCGCCGATGACCAGCACTGTCGACGGTGTGCTCATGCCTTCGACGCCTCACCGGCGAAAGCCTTGAGTTCGCCGAGGCCGCCCAGGATCTCCGTGGCCGCCAGGGGGCTCCAGTAGTCGCGGTAGGAGGTGATCTCACCGTTGCGCGCGGTGAGCACCGCGACGTAGCGGATCCGGTAGGGCTTGCCGGTCGCCACTGCCACTCCCGCGGCCTCGAACTCGGCGATCACGACATCCGGGTCGCTCGTGCGGTGGACCACCTGCTCGGTGATCTCCCGAACGTCCAGCAGGTCCGGGTAACCGCGCAGGTAGGCCGCGATGGCCGCGCGGCCTTCCAGGCGGGCCGGGTAGTCCGCCGCGGCGAAGGGGAACACCATGACGCCGTCGACGGCCCACAACGCGGCGTAGCCCGCCATGTCCTTGGCCAGCAGCAACCGCACCGACTCGGTGAAGAGGTCGCTCGCCGTGCGTACCGGTGTGGTCATGGTGCAACTCCCCGTTCCAGAAGCGGACGAGACGGTACCGTCCCGACGTCAATCTTAGACGGGACGGTACCGTCCCGTCCAGGGATAGACTCCGGGGATGACCGAGCAGCGCACCCGACGCGCCCCGACGGGCGCAGCCCTCCTCCAGCCGCACATCACCTCGGCCATCACCGACGCCGTGCTCCACGAGTTGGCCGCGCGGGGCTACGGCAGGCTGTCCATGGAGGCGGTGGCCAGGCGCGCGGAGGTGTCCAAGAGCGCGCTGTACCGCCGCTGGCCGTCCAAGCAGGACATGGTGATCGCGGTGCTGTCGGAGTTCAGCGTGGCGCAGGCCGAGGTGTCCGACACGGGCTCGCTGCGCGGGGACCTGCTGGCGACCCTGCGCGCGGTCCGGGACTGGGTGACCCACCCCCTCTTCGCCACGATCCTGCCCGACCTGGTCGCCGAGGCCGCCCGCAACCCGACGCTGGCCGCGGCGATCGCGGCCACGATCGGCGAGCCCCGCCGCGCCCTCGGCGCGGTCCCGCTCCGCCGCGCGATCGACCGCGGCGAGCTGCCCGCCGACCTGGACCTCGAACTCGCGCTCGACCTGGTGGCCGCCCCCGTCTACTGGCGGCTGACCGTCCGGCGGGCCCCGGCCCCGCCCGACCACCTCGAACGCCTCGCCGACCACCTCGTGCGCGCCCTGCGCGGGTGAGCGCGGGTCATCGGGGTCAGCGGCTCGTCAGGGCGAACGCCAGCAACGCCGTCGCGGTGAAGTCGTCGGCGGGTTCGACGCTCTGCCAGGCGCCGACGTCGTCGACGAAGCGGGCGCCGTGGCCGTCGAAGCGGGTGGAGTCCTCCGACGCGCAGGGGCGCATGGTCGGGAACCGGTTGAGCTCGGTGAAGCGGTCCGCCCGGTTCGGCCCGTTGACCGCCGCGCCGGTCAGCTCCCGCCCGGTGAGGTTCGCGATCTGGTGCTCCGGGCAGCGCGGGTAGGCGCTGCCCGCGCCGATGACAAACGACGACCCCCACGGGTTGGCGCCGAGTGCCCAGTTCCGCTGCTGGGTGCCGAACGCGGCGTAGGTGTCCTCCCCGGTGGTCAGCCGGTGCAGCAGTGCCGTCGCGGCGAGGCCGAAGGCGTGCGGCACGGCGTCGAACTCGAGGTAGTCGGCGCCCGCGCGGAAGGGGTCGCCCGCGGCCCGCGCGCTGCCGTCGTCGAGTTGGCGGGCGAGGTCGCCGGTGAGCCGGTCCCTGGTGACCTCGTCGGCCGCGGCACCGGTGTCGAGGAGTTCGACCAGGTCGGCGTGGGCGAGGGCGCTGACGTCGCCGACACCGAGGGTGCCGAGGGCGTCGGAGGCCAGGTAGTCCGCGGCCCAGTGCCCGGCGTCGCGCGTCCAGCCGCCGGTGCGCGGGTCGCCGAGCGCCCGGCCCGCCCTGGCCAGTTCCGCGGCGGCGAATTCGAGGTCGTCCTGCCAGGACGCTTCGGGGTAGAACGCGTGCGGGTACGCGGTGACCAGCGCGTCCGGCTCGCGGTCGGCCAGGTCGTAGGCCTTCGCCGCCTTGTCGAGCGCGCGGAGCGCCGCGTCGCCGGTGGTGGTCTGGGCCGCCAGCGCGAAGGCGGCGGCGACCTTCCCGGCCAGGTTGGGGCTGATCGGCTGACCGGGGTCGGCGGCGCGGAACACCGGCCTGCGGGCCAGAGCGGGATCGGCACCGGGTGCCTCGTCGGCTTCGGGCAGCCGCCAGACGTCGTGGTCGGTGCGCACGCCCTCGTTGCCCGCGCCGATCCCGACCTGGGCGTGGAGGGTGCCGGTCGAGTCGTCCCACACCTTGTCCAACCACGCCAGGCCGTGCCGGGCCTCGGCCGCCAGTTCGGGTCCGCCTGCGGGGGTGTCCCGCTGGGCCAGCAGGAGCAGGGCCGTGCTGTAGGCGGTGGTGTGCGTGAACTTGAGGAAGTCGCCCGCGTCGAACCAGCCCCCGGAGACGTCGACCGGCCCACCGACGGGGGTGAGCCGGTCGTCGAGCAGTTCGCTCCCGGTCTCGTCGTAGCGGGGAACCTCGTACACGGTCGCGGCGGCGTCGTTGAGGTGCGCGGGTTTGCGGTCCACAATCGACGGGATGACATCCGCGCCGTCGCGCTGGGCCTGGAAGAAGTGGACGTTCGCGGCGACCTGGGGGCCGAACAGCTCGGCACCCGAGCCGACCGGGAAGACCGGCGACGGCTCCGCCCCGGTGGCGAGGACCCGGTAGCTGCCCGGGGTCCGCACGGCCGAGAAGTCCAGCGCCCGGACCTCGGGGAACCCGGTGTTCCACGATCCGGTCGACGGACCCGCGACACCGTTGAGGACGGTTCGCCCGGACTCGTCGACCACCTGGAAGGACGCGTCACCGGCCGACCCCATCAGGAAGGCCAGCTTGGCCTCGTCGGTGCGGTACCCGACCTGGTCGACGCGGACGAACCCGGTCGGCGACGGGGCGGGCGAGCCGCACGCCGCAGCGCAGGCGGCGAGCAGGGTGGCGGCGAGGCACAGCACGAGCCTGGACATGGCCCGAGTATGTCAACGCCTCGGCGGGGAGTTCGGGACCACGGGGGCAGGAACCGGCTCCGCCGGTGTGCCGCCGCCTACAGCGGGCAGCCGCGTCGGACCACCGTGCGGGTGGTGCTGCCCCGACGGGCCCGGCACCGGGTGGTCGGCTCGGGACGACCCACCGCGCACGTCGCGTTCATCCCGCGTACACCGGGACCTCGTACGTTCCGACCATGTCCCCACTCGCCCTCGCCGTGGTCCCGCTGCTGCTGACCGGGGTGCCCGCCGTGCCCCCCGTGCTCGCGCCGACCGCCGTGACGCAGACCTTCGCCGAACCCGCCGACGCCGACGACCCGGCGATCTGGGTCAACCCCGCGGGGGTGGAGCGCAGCGTCGTCCTCGGCACGCTGAAGGAGGGCGGGCTCGCCGCGTTCGACCTGCGGGGCCGCACGCTCGGCGTCGTCCCGGCACCGGCCGCGCCGACACCGGGGGCGAAGCCGGGGCGGTTCAACAACGTCGACGTGCTCGGGGACCTGGCGTTCGTCAGCGACCGCGGCCGGGACCGCATCCGGGCCTACCGGGTGTCGGCCGCGGGCGTGCGGGACGTGACCTCCCCCGGCACCCGCCCGGTGTTCTCCGCCTCCGAGGCCGAGGTCGACGAGCAGCACACCGCCTACGGCCTGGCCGCGGGCACCGTCGGGGGCCGCGACGTGGTCGTCACCAGCAGGCGCAGCGAGACCCGCATCGCGCTGCTGCACGTGGTCGAGGGCAGCACCGTCGACACGCGCGTGGCGGCGACCCTGGACCTGCCGAACCGGTTCACCCTCCCCGACGGGACGACGTGGTCCCCGTGCGGCGATCCCGGCGACGACCCGCAGGTGGAGGGCATGGTGATCGACTCCCGCGCCGGGGTGCTGTACGCCGCGCAGGAGGACGTCGGCATCTGGCGCATCCCGTTGCGCGCGAGCGGTTTCGGCGAGCCCGAACTGGTGGACAGGGTGCGCACGTTCGGCGCGCCGCAGGCCTACGACCCGCAGACCGAGGAGTGCGCCGCCGCCGGACCGGACCCCGGCTTCGGCGGGCGGTGGCTGGAAGCCGACGCCGAAGGGCTCACCATCACCGGCGACAAGCTCATCGCCTCGAGCCAGGGCGACTCGCGGTTCGTGCTGTACCAGCGGACGGGGCACTTCCACGCCCTGCGCGACTTCCGCGTCGAGGGCGTCGAGCACTCCGACGGCGCGGCGATCGTGACCGGGCGGCTGAACCTGCTGGTGGTCCACGACGGCGAACGCCCCGACGGCACCGGGTTCGCCTTCCTGCGCTGGTGACCGGAGCACCCGCCTGGTCCGCGGGTACCGGGGACCAGGCGGGCGGTGTCGGATCAGTTGGCGAAGTAGCCCACGGTGTCGATCACGACGTGGGTGGGCGCGGTGGTCCAGGAGGAGCGGAGGAACGGCCCGAAGATGAGCTGCGGGGGGTGGTTCCGGCGGTTCCAACCCGGCGTCATCAGGTTCGACGTGGTCTGCGCGGCGCTGAAGTCGATGCTGGTCCCGCTCGGCTGCGGGCTCCACTGGCTCTCGGCGACGAAGTGACCACCGGATTCCGGCTCGACGACCGTGATGGTGTTGACGGTGCCCGTCATCGCTCCCTCGCCCTCGGTGGGGATTTCCGGCGAGAAGGTGTTGACGACGCTGCTTCCGCCCGGGGGGATGGGACCGGAGGGGTCGACGCGGGAGTCGTGGGTCCGCACCGGCACCACCGGCCGGTATCCGGGAGTGGCCTGCGGCGTGAACGAGGCCGTCCGGTCGACGATGAGGTGGGTGTGGGCGGTGGTGAAGACCCTGACCGTGCCGTCCGCGCCGACCGGTGCGACGACGGTGTTGGACACCGTCTGGTTCGGCAGGTAGTTCAGGTTGGACGTGCCGGGACGCGCCGTGCCCCCGGCGTGGACGACCACGTACCCGGGTGCAAGGGGCTCGGTCACCTTGATGTTGAGCACGACCTGCTCACCGGGTTGTCCCACCCCCACGGACAGCGCCGTCCCACCCGGGATCCGCTGCCCGGTGTTGCGGGTGTCCACCAGGCGCGTCGGCCCGACCGGTCCGCCGTAGCCGAGGCCGGGTCCGGGCTTGAAGTACCCGACCACGTCGGCGATGACGGCGATACTGGCACCGCTGCCGTTGCCGAGCAGGATGTCACCGCTCGCCCCCACCTCCACGAAGGCCAGGCCGGGCACGCTGCGCCCGGGGGCGAAGTTGACGTTCGAGGTCCCCGGCCGTTCGGTCCCGTCCGCCCACGCCGTCAGGAAGCCCGCCCCGGTGGCGTCGGTGACGGTCAGGTTGACCGCCACCGCCACCACACCGGACGGCATCCCGTGGGCGCCGGAGATCCGGAGCCTGGTCGTCGCGTACGGCCCCACCGGCCCGGTGGCCCGGGTGTCCAGCACCCGCACCGGCCCGTGCGGGAAGTACATGTTCTTCTCCACCTGCTCGGCCGCCGCCGCTCCCGCGACCGGCACCACCAGGACACCGCTCAGCACCGCGACCGCGACGAACAGGCCGCGTAGACGTTTCCCCATCGTATTCCCCCTGACGCATTGCACGTGGCATGCGGACCCCGGCGCCACCATAGCCCCGGATCACCCTTTTCCCAGGCGCATTGGGCCATCCGGTGAATCCCCCCGACCACATGGCCTCGCCCGCTCCCGGTGGCCCGGTGCCGACGTCCCACACCGGGCGGGGCGGGCTGATCGGTGTGATCCTGGTGGCATGACCGATCGGCCCGCGCCGCAGCGGGAGTTGGAGCGCATCCGGGACGGTGGTGGCCCCGGTGCCGACCAGGCCCGGATCGCACTGACCGCTGAGGCTCACCCGGAACGGCTGCGGGCCGCCATCCTGGCTCTGACCTGCGCGCGGGGCGCGGACTCCAGCACCTGTCCGTCCGACGCGGCCAGGGCGGTGGCCGACGACTGGCGGCCCCTGCTGCCGCGGGCCCGGGAGGTGGCTCGGGAGTTGACCCGGGCCGGGCGGGTGCGGCTCACCCAGGGGGACCGGGTGCTCGACCCCGACGGCGAGTGGCGGGGGCCGATCAGGATCCGGCTGCCCGGGAGTGCGGGTGGCTGAGCCGGAGCGCACGCCGGACGGGCGCTTCATCGTGGTCGACGGGCGGCGGTGGCGGGCCACCGATCCCGAGATCCCGGAGGAGGCCGCGGCCCGGTTGCGCAGCCTGCTGATGCGGGCCCGCCGGGACGTCGGGGCCGCCCGCCGCGGGCAGGACGCCGAGGCGGAGCGGGATGCGCGGGCGCGGGTGCACACCGCCAAGGTCGCCCTGGGTGAGCGTGGGACACCGTGGTGGGAACAGGATTTCGCCGAGCGGCGGCGGCGCTGGGAGCACGGGCTGGACGTGCTGGACTGAGGTCGGGCCGGAATCATCCGGCTGGGCGGTTCAGCGGCTACCGGCTCCGCGTCGGGACATGACCGGGAAGCCCAGCTCGCAGGACCACCGGTGGCGTCACGGGCGTTCTCTTGTGCGCAGGCCCTCGAAGGCCACCGCGACGACCGTGGCGGCGAGGGCGGTGGGGCTGGTTCCGCCGCGCGGGCGGTACCACTCGGCGATGGAGTTGACCATGCCGAACAGGAGGCGGGTGGCGGTGGGTGGGTCGATGTCCGGCCGCAGGTCGCCCTCCTGGGCCGCCTGGGCCACCAGGGCGGCGACGAGGTGGTCGAACTCGCGCCTGCGGGCCAGTGCCGCCCGTTCCACCGGGGTGTTGCCCCGAACCCGCAGCAGCAGGGTCACGAACGGCAGCTGCTCGACCAGTACCCGGACGCTGCCCCGGACCAGTTGTTCGAGCCGGTCGATGGCCGGGCCCCGCACCGCTTCCAGCTTCTCCACCTCGGCGAACAGCCCGTCCAGGGCCCGGTCCACCGCCAGGCGCAGCAGTTCCTGCTTGCTGGGGACGTGGTGGTAGATCGCGGACTTGGTGATGCCCAGCCGCTGGGACAGGTGTTCCATGCTGGTGCCGTCGTAACCCCGTTCGGTGAACAGGGTGGCCGCGGCGGTCAGCAGGGATTCCAGGTCGTAGCCCGGCCTGCCCCGGCGCCTGCCTTCGACGTCGGGTCGGGGCGGGTGGGCTGCTCGGGACATGTCGGCAGTGTCGCACCCCGCGGGTGCGGCGCCCGGGTCAGGCACGCGGGTCAGGCGTCGAAGTCGACGGTCACGGTGTCGCCGACGGGGAAGGTCTGGCAGGTGAGGACGAAGTCGCGGGCCACCTCGTCGGCTTCCAGGGCGTAGTTGCGGACCATGTCGACCTCGCCCTCCCGGACCAGGGCCCGGCAGGTGCCGCAGACCCCGCCCTTGCAGGCGAACGGCACGTCGCCGCGCAGCCGCTGGACGGAGTCGAGGATCGTGGTGTCGCGGGGCAGCGGCGCGGTGGTCGAGCGGCCGTCGAGGACCACGGTGACGTCGCTGGTGATCCCCTCGGCGAGCGTGTCCGCGTGCCGGAACCTCGGCGGTGGTTCGTCGACGTAGAACAGTTCGAAGTGGACCTTTGCCGGGTCCACGCCCAGCTCGGCGAGCACGGCGCGGGCGTCGGAGAGCATGTCCAGCGGCCCGCACAGCCACACGTGGTCCAGCGCGCCGACCGGGACCAGGGCGCTCAGCAGGCGGCGCAGCCGGTCGGCGTCGAGGCGGCCGGAGAACAGCTCGACGTCGCGCGGTTCGCGGGAGAGCACGTGCGCGAGCTCGAACCGCCGGTGGTGGGCGTCCTTGAGGTCGGCAAGCTCCTCGGCGAACATCACCGAGTTGGTGGTGCGGTTGCCGTAGAGCAGGGTCACGTGGCTCTTCGGGTTGCGCAGCACCGTGGAGGCGATGGACAGCATCGGCGTGATGCCGGAACCCGCGGCGACGCACAGGTGCCGCCCGCCCGCGTCGGGGTCGGCGCGGAAGGTGCCGGACGGAGCCCGTACCTCGATCGCGTCGCCGGGGCGGACCTCGCGGGCCAGCCAGGTGGAGAACAGGCCGCCCGGGATCGCGCGGACGCCGATGCGGGGTGGCTCGCCCACCGCAGCGCAGATCGAGTAGCTGCGGCGGTGCTCGACGCCGTCGACCACGCGGCGCAGGGTCAGCGACTGGCCTGCGGCGAAGTCGAACTCCGCGCGCAGGTCGTCGGGGACGGTGAAGGTGACCGCCACGGCGTCGTCGGCGACGTGGTCGACCCGGCTCACGGTGAGGGCGTGGAAGCGCGTCGGGGACACCACCGGGAGCGTGCTCGTCACCTCAGATCTCCTTCACGTGGTCGAACGGTTCGAGGCAGGCGCGGCACCGGTAGAGCGCCTTGCACGCGGTGGAGCCGAACTCCGAGGTCAGCTCGGTGTCGGCGGACGCGCAGCGCGGGCAGTGCACGCGGCGCCGGGGCGCCAGCAGGTCCAGCGCCACCGGGCCGTCGCGGCGCGGGGCCGGTCCGGGTGGGGAGATCCCGGCGTCGCTCAGGGCCGCCCGGCCGCGCGGGGTGATCCAGTCGGTGGTCCACGCCGGGTGGAGCGCGACCCGGACCCGCGCGCCGGGGAACCCGGCGCGGTGCAGGGCGCGGACGAGGTCGTCGCGCATGGTGGCCATGGCCGGGCAGCCGGAGTAGGTGGGGGTGATCGCCACCTCGACCGACCCGTCCCCGGCCACCCCGACCTCGCGCAGCACGCCCAGGTCGGCCAGGGTCAGCATCGGCAGCTCGGGGTCCACCACCGACTCGGCGGCGACCCTGGCGCGGTGCAGGGGCGTCGAAGCCGCGCTGTCCTCCACCACGGCTTCGTCGTCCAGCGCGGCGTCGTTCACCACTGCCCCCGGGGGTGGGCGCGGGCCACCACCTGCATCTCGGCCAGCAGCAGGCTCAGCGCCTCGGTGTGCGCGCCGTCGCGGCCGAACCGGCCCGCCACCCCGGCCAGCGGCGCCGCCTCCGGCCGCTCCACCCCGCAGGTCGCGAACACCTGCCCGAGGACCGCGTCGACCCCGGCGGCCACCGACGCCGGGTCCACCCCGACCCCGGCCGCAGCGGCGGCGGCCTCGACCGGGTGGGTGCCGAACAGCTCCGGCCACAGCGGCCACAGCCCGGCCAGCGCGTCCAGCAGCCTGCGGCGGGATTCCTCGGTGCCCCGGGCCAGGGTGAGGAACCAGCGGCCGGCGAAGTCGCGGTGGTAGGTCAGCTCCTTGCGCCCCTTGGCGGCCACCGCGGCCAGCACCGCGTCCCTGCTGCCCGCCAGGTGCTCGAACAGGGCCAGCCGCCAAGTGGAGAACAGCAGCAGGCGGGCGACGGCCTCGGCGAAGTCGCCGTTGGGGACCTCGGCCATGCGGACGTTGCCGAAGTCGCGGTCCTCCCGGAAGTAGGCCAAGGCGTCCTCGGCGGGCACCGGTGAACCCTCGGGCAGTGCGGGCACGCACGACGGGTCCGCGGCGGCGGCGCGGGTGAGCAGCAGGCGGGCCTGGCCGAGCAGGTCGAGGGCGATGTTGGCCAGCGCGATGTCCTCCTCCAGGTCCGGGGCCCGGCCGCACCACTGGGTCAGCCGGTGCGAGAGGACGAGCGCGTCGTCGCCGAGCGCCAGGCAGTACCGGGCGAGCACGGCCGGGTCGACGCCGTCGGGGATGGTGGTGTCCACCCCGGCCAGCGGGTCCTCGAAGTCGGTGCCGAAGGCCCAGTGCGCGTCGTTGACCAGCAGCCCCGCATAGGCGGACTCGTGGTCGTCTGGTGCGTGCACGGCACGCCTCCTCACATGTGCGGGACGGACCGGGGGATGTCGTAGAACGTGGGGTGCCGGTAGACCTTGTCGCCGCTGGGGGCGAACATCGGGTCCTTCTCGTCCGGGCTGGAGGCGGTGATGTGCTCGGAGCGCACCACCCACACGCTGACGCCCTCGTTGCGGCGGGTGTAGACGTCGCGGGCGTGCAGGACGGCCATCGCGTCGTCGGCGGCGTGCAGGGAGCCGACGTGGACGTGGTTGAGGCCGCGCTTGCCGCGCACGAACACCTCGTAGAGCGGCCACTCCGGGCTGGTCTCGCGCTCGCTCACCGGCTTTCCCCCTCCTCGGCCTGCCGGGCGGCGAAGGCGGTGGCCGCCGCGCGCACCCAGGCGCCGTCGTCGTGGGCGCGGCGCCGGTGTTCGATCCGCTGGGCGTTGCACGGGCCGTCGCCGCGCACCACGGCCCGGAACTCGTCCCAGTCCGGCCGGCCGAAGTCGTGCGCCTGCCGCTCCTCGTTCCACCGGAGGTCCGGGTCGGGCAGCGTGACCCCGAGGGCCTCGGCCTGCGGGACGGACATGTCCACGAACTTCTGGCGCAGCTCGTCGTTGGTGTTGCGCTTGATGCCCCAGGCCATCGACTGCGCGGTGTTGGGCGAGTCCGCGTCCGGCGGGCCGAACATCATCAGCGCGGGCCACCAGAACCGGTCCACCGACTCCTGCACCATGGCCCGCTGCTCGTCGGTCCCGCGCATCATCGTCAGCAGCAGCTCGTAGCCCTGCCGCTGGTGGAAGGACTCCTCCTTGCAGATCCGGATCATGGCGCGGCCGTAGGGGCCGTAGGAGGTGCGGCACAGCGGCACCTGGTTGCAGATGGCGGCGCCGTCGACCAGCCAGCCGATGGTGCCCACGTCGGCGTAGGACAGGGTGGGGTAGTTGAAGATCGAGGAGTACTTCTGCCTGCCGGTCAGCAGCTTCTCGGTCAGCTCCCGGCGCGAGGTGCCCAGGGTCTCGCACGCGGAGTACAGGTACAGCCCGTGGCCCGCCTCGTCCTGCACCTTGGCCAGCAGGATCGCCTTGCGCCGCAGCGAGGGGGCGCGGGTCAGCCAGTTGCCCTCCGGCTGCATCCCGATGATCTCCGAGTGCGCGTGCTGGGCGATCTGGCGCACCAGGGTCGCGCGGTAGGCATCGGGCATCCAGTCGCGCGGCTCGATCCGGTCGTGGCTGGCGAGGGTGGCCTCGAAGTGCTCGACGAGCGCGGGCTCGGCGACCGTGGTCATCAGACCTCCTGCGGGGCGATTTACCGACCGAACGTTCTGTATTACCGTGGCACACGGGAACGGGGTCGCGCAACGCCGCGGCGGCACCCCCGCCGACGCACCCCAGGGAGAGGACGCCGACCGGTGAGCGCACTGCTGGAGAGCTACGCCGCGGGCCGCTGGTTCCGCGCCGACGACGAGGGCGAGCCGCTGGCGGACGCGGTCACCGGGGCGGAGGTCGCCCGGCTGTCCAGCCGCGGCCTGGACCTGCGCGCGATGGTCGGGCACGCCAGGTCGGTGGGCGGTCCGGCGCTGCGCGAGCTGACGTTCCACCAGCGCGCGGCCATGATCAAGAAGCTGGCGGCCCTGCTGATGGCGGAGAAGGAGAGCTTCTACGCGCTGTCCGCCCGCACCGGCGCGACCCGGCGGGACTCCGCCGTGGACGTCGACGGCGGCTTCGGCACCCTGTTCAGCTACGCCAGCAAGGGCGCCCGCGAGCTGCCGAACGACACGATCGCCCTCGACGGTGGCGTGGAGCGGCTCGGCCGGGGCGGGACCTTCCTCGGTCAGCACGTCTACAGCTCGCGGCCCGGTGTCGCGGTGCAGATCAACGCGTTCAACTTCCCGGTGTGGGGGATGCTGGAGAAGCTGGCCCCGGCGTTCCTGGCGGGCCTGCCGAGCATCGTCAAGCCCGCGAGCCAGACCGCGTACCTGACCGAGGCGGTGGTGCGGCGGATCATCGAGTCCGGCATCCTGCCCGAGGGCGCGCTGCAACTGCTCTCGGGCAGTCCGCGCGGGCTGCTCGACGAGTTGGGCGAGCAGGACTTCGTCGGCTTCACCGGCTCCGCGCACACCGCGGGCATCCTGCGCGACCACCCGTCCGTGCTGCACGGCGGCACCCGCCTCGGCGTCGAGGCGGACTCGCTGAACTGCTCCATCCTCGGCCCGGACGTCACCCCCGACGACCCGGAGTTCGACCTGTTCGTCACGGCCGTCGTCACCGAGATGACCGTCAAGGCGGGCCAGAAGTGCACGGCGATCCGCCGGGTCCTCGTCCCGGAGGGCACGTCCGCCGCGGTGCTCGACGCGCTGACCGCGCGGCTGGCGCAGGTGACCGTCGGGAACCCGGAGAACGAGGACGTGCGCATGGGCGCGCTGGCGAGCCTGGGGCAGCGCCGGGAGGTGCGCAAGGCGGTCGAGGCGCTGCGCGCGTCGTCCGAGGTGGTCTTCGGCGACCCCGACCGGGTCTCGGTGCTCGACGCGGACCCGGAGCGGGGCGCATTCCTCTCCCCCATCCTGCTCAAGGCGGCGCCGGGCGCGGTCGAGCCGCACGACGTGGAGCCGTTCGGGCCGGTCAGCATCGTGCTGACCTACTCGTCGGTGGACGAGGCCGTGGCGCTGGCGGCGCGCGGCCGGGGCAGCCTGGTGGGGTCGCTGGTCACCCACGACCCGCAGGTGGCCCGCGCGGTGACGATCGGCCTGGCACCGTGGCACGGGCGGGTCCTGGTGCTCGACCGCACCTGCGCCGAGGAGTCCACCGGGCACGGCAGCCCGCTGCCGGTGCTGGTCCACGGCGGCCCCGGCCGCGCGGGCGGCGGCGAGGAGCTGGGCGGGGTCCGGGGCGTGCTGAACCTGATGCAGCGCACGGCCGTGCAGGGGTCGCCGGACATGCTGACCGCGATCACCGGCCGGTGGACGACCGGGTCGCGGCGCGCGGTCGGCGAGGTGCACCCGTTCCGCAAGTCCCTGGCCGAGCTGCGGATCGGCGACTCGATCGAGTCGGCGGCGCGCGAGGTGACCCCCGCCGACATCGAGCACTTCGCCGAGTTCACCGGCGACACGTTCTACGCGCACACCGATGCGGCGGCGGCAGCGCAGAACCCGCTGTTCGGGGGCATCGTGGCGCACGGGTACCTGGTGGTCTCGCTCGCCGCCGGGCTGTTCGTCGAGCCGGACCCGGGTCCGGTCCTGGCGAACTTCGGCGTGGACGGCCTGCGGTTCCTGACCCCGGTGCGGGCCGGGGACACCATCTCGGTCGCGCTGACGGTCAAGCAGATCACCGCCCGCACCAACGCCGACTACGGCGAGGTGCGCTGGGACGCCGTGGTGGCGAACCAGGACGGTGCCCCGGTCGCCACCTACGACGTGCTGACCCTGGTGGCCAAGACCTGGCCGCGCGAGGGCTGAGCGGCGGCGCTCAGGGGCGCCGCGCCGCCCACACGGTGCGCTCGGTGCGGACCGCGAGGTCGTCGCGGCGCAGGATGCTGTGCGGGCCGTCGATGTCGAGCAGCCGGTCCAGCGCGGCGCGGTCCTCCGCCGAGAGCTCGTCGGCGACGCCGCCGCGCACGCGCCGCAGGCCGTTGAGCGCGTAGCGGCCCACCGCCGCCGAGCGGGAGTGCTCGATGTGGACGGTGAGGGTGCGTTCGCCCTCGACGGTGAACCCGGCAGCGGTCAACACGGGGCCCCAGTCGGCACCGCGGTGGGGCATGTGCTCGGCGGCGCGGCGGTCGCCCACGGCGTGGCAGCGCTCCTCCAGCCCGGGGCGGTCCTCGGGGGCGTCGGCGGGCAGGAACCGGGGGAAGCCCGCGAGTTCGACGACGGCGAGCAGGCCGCCGGGGGCGAGCGCATCGCGGACCCGGCGCAGCGCGCGGTCGGGGTCGGCGAAGTGGTGCAGGGACGCCGACGCCCACACCAGGTCCGGTTCGCCGAGGTCGGGCCACGCCGCGTCGAGGTCGGCCTGGACGGCGTGCACGCGGTCGGCCACCCCCGCCTCGCGGGCCTTCTCCCCCAGGCGGCGCAGGTGCTCGGTCGAGGAATCGATGGCGATCACCCGCGCCTCGGGGAAGCGGGCGAGCAGGGCGAAGGTGCCCGCACCGGTCCCGCAGCCCAGGTCGACGACCTGCCGGGGACCCGTCTCGACGGGCAGCCAGTCGATGACGGAGGCGAGGTGCTCCGCGAGCACCTCCGCGTCGAGGTCGAGGATCTCCACCTGGTCGTGGTCGCCGTGCTGGTGGGCGTGGTGGTCGTGCTTCGTGGGTGCCATGGGACCACCGTAGGACGGTTGTGCGTCACAAGCACAGGATCTTGCCAATAAGGCAAGAAGGTGGGCTTTCCGGCTGCCGGACGCGCAAGCGGGTCAGCGCTCCTCCGGAGGGGGCTTGTCGTCGGACCGGTGCCCGCGCCGGGCGTCGCGGTCGAAGATGCCCAGGACCTCGCACGGTCCGCCCTCGGCGCCGATCGCGTGCGGGAGCATGGTGGGGAACTCCGCGGCCTGGTTGGTCTCCACGCGGAAGCGGCGGTTGCCCAGCAGCAGGACCGCAGTGCCGGAGAGGACGACGAGCCACTCGCGACCCGGGTGGGCGCGCAGGCGCGCGGGGTGGTCCGACGGCGGGTCGGTCATGCGCTTGCGCACCACGCTCAAGCCGGGATCGGCCTTGACCGACCACCGCAGCCCGCCCACCCCGTCGACCACCGGGTGGGAGACCACGTCGTCGGTGTCCGTCTGGACCAACTGGTCGAGGGAGGTGTCCAGTGCCTTGGCGAGGATGACGAGCTGGTCCAGGGCGAGGCGCCGCTGCCCGTTCTCGATGCGGCTCAGCGAGGACGGGCTGAGCCGCGCCCGGGCGGCCAGTTCCTCCAGGGACCAGCCCTGCGCCACCCGCAGGGCGCGGATGCGCTTGCGCACCAGGCTGTCCAGCTCACCATCGCTTTGCGTCATGGGCAAGAGACTATGTCCTGACCGCAAGCCGTGTGCACGCTCGCCGCGAAGACCCACAGCCGGGAGAAGGGCGCGGGCCTGTTTCTCCGCCCGCCTTCTGAAACATTCGATACGCGAAGGTGTCCAGCAGCCCGCCATCGACTCTCACCGGCCACTTAAGACCGTCCACAACGGAGAGTCAACCGCCGGGTCCGCGTTCCCCGGCAGCGGGTGCGCGGTGATCGTGCGGCCCGCGCGGGGCAATTCCGCTGGTTCATCACCCGACTCGGTGGTCACCACCTGTCCGCCCGGCGCCACCGGACATTGGGCCATTAGTGTGACTTCCTGGCGGGCGAAGCTCACCTCCACAAGAGGACTCGCACCGCGGGAACCAGGCCACGCCACTGTCGGCAATGGCCTCCACCAGCGCCTCCGGTCCAGCACCACCGATCGGACTCGGCTTTCGAGGGACCATGTCGCACCGCGTACTCACCGATGCCCTTCCCCCACCCGAGCGGCTGACCGCGCCCTGCGGTCCCCGCCTCACCTGGACGGCGAGCGCCTTCGCGGCGCTGGCGGCGCTGGTGGGGTTGCGCCTGCCCGCCGGGGCCGAGGCCGCCGAGGCACCGACCGCGCAGGCCGACCCCCGCTACCCGGCGCGGGTGCAGGTGTTCGTGGCCAACAGCGGTTCCGACACGGTCAGCGCCTACGACACCCGCATGCGCCGGGTCGCGGCCACCATCGCGGTGGGCGACACCCCCGTGGGCGTCGGTGCGGGCCCGGACGGTGACCGCGTCTACGTCACCAACGAGCAGGACGACACCCTGTCGGTGATCGACCCGCGCGCCTACACCGTGCTGGCCACCGTGCCCGTCGGCGCGCACCCCTTCGGGGTCGCCGCCACCCGCACCCACGCCTACGTCGCGAACTTCGGCGCCGACACCGTCACCGTGGTCGCCACCGCCACCAACACCGCCGTGCGCACCATCGGGGTCGGCCGGTTCCCGCACAGCGTCACCACCAACCGGGACGGCACGCGCGTGTACGTCACCGACAACGGTTCCGCCACGGTCACCGTCATCGACACCAGCACCCAGAGCGTGCTGCGCACCATCCCGGTCGGCCACTACCCGGCGGGCATCACCACCAGCCCGGACGGCCGCCGCCTCCACGTCGCCAACACCGGCGACGACACCGTCACCACCATCGACACCGGCAACGACCGCCCGGTCGCCACCACCCCCACCGACCGCTCCCCCATGGGGGTGGCGGCGACCCCCACCGGGCGGGTCTACGTGGCCAACGCGGGCTCGGACACCGTCACCGTCCACGAGGCGGACGACGCCATCGTCGGCTCCCCCGTCCCGGTCCGGCGGCAACCCGAGGGCGCCGCCCACGACGGCACCTTCGTCTACATCACCAACGCCGCCGACGACGTGCTGACCGTCATCGACCCCGCCACCGACACGGTGATCGCCACCGTGCCCGTGGGCAGGCAGCCCGAGGGCATCGCCGTCACCTCGTGACGGCGCCCGGTCAGCTCCCCCCGCGCGGGTGGCCGGGGTAGGTGCCGAAGTTCCACGCGTTGCCCTCGGGGTCGCGCAGCGCGAAGTCCCGGGAGCCGTAGTCGGTGTCGAACGGCGGCGTGGTGATCTCCGCGCCCGCCGCGGCCACCCGGTCGTGCAGGGCGTCGGGGTCGGCCGTCACGACGTAGGCGCTGAACGACCCGGGCCGGGTGACGCAGGCGCCCGACTCGCGCTCCTGGCCGAGCATGACGCCGCCGCCCTCGGGCCAGGCCAGTTCGGCGTGCTGCACGACGCCGCTGTCGTCGCGGTGGGCCATCGTCTCCTCGAAGCCGACGACGTCGACCAGGAAGCGGATCAGCGCGTCGGCGTCCTCGGCGCGGAAGGTCGGCCATACCTGCGGTGCCGGGGGATTTCCGGTTGTTGTGCTCATGCCGGGGAGTCTGCTGCCTCGACCGGACCCATGGCTTGGACGATTCGGAACTCCTCGGCCAACCAGGTCGTCGGCGAGCACCCGGCGAACTCGCGGAAGTCCCGCACGAAGTGCGACTGGTCGTAGTAGCCGTGCGCCGCCGCGACCGCGGCGGCGCTGTGCGGTGCCGCCGCCAGCGCCCGGCGGGCCCGGTCGAACCGCACCACCCGCGCGGCCGTCTTCGGCGACAGGCCCAGTTCCGTGGCGAACCGGCCGGACAGGTGCCGGGCGCTCCACCCCAGCTCGTCGGCCAGCCCCGCCACCGACACGTTCCCACCCGAGCGCAGCAGCCGCCCCCAGGCGTGCCGCACCCTCGGGTCGACCACCCGGCGGTCGTCCACCCGCGACAGCAGCGCCCGGTCGAGCACGGCGAACCGCTGCGGCCACGTGTCCGCGTGCAACATCCGCTCGCGGACCTCCCAGGCCAGCGGCCCGAGCACGTCGGCCGCGTCGAGTTCCAGACCCGCCAGCTCACCGGCCGGGCACCCGAAGAGGACCCGGGCGCCGAGCGGGTGCAACGACACCTGCACCCCGGACTGCCTGCCGCCGTAGGCGATGAACGCGGGCGTGGGGTCCAACCCGCCGAGCAGGGAGCGGTAGCTGCGGGGAGTCCGCGCCGGGTCGGCCATGACCAACGGGTCGTCCAGGGTGAAGATCAGCGTCAGGTACGGCGACGGCAGTCCCCGGTGCACGGCCAAGTCGCCGCCGCTGTCCCGGTAGCCGCTGTAGAAGGCCGCGTAGGGCCGCAGCGCGGCGGCGGGCCGCCCGCGCACGTACTCGCTCACCTCGTCCACGCCCACCTTGCCCACGCCCACCCTGCCCACGCCCACCGCCTTCCCCACCGGCCAGTCCGGAGGCACCCCATCCTCGCAGAGGCCACCGACACCCCGACCCGCTTCGAAGATCCCGCAGAGGTGCCGCACGAGCGGCGCTCCGGCGGGCGCGGTCGCGGGACGGGTCACCGGGTGCGGGCGATCCGGTGGTGTTCGCGGGCGGTGGCGACCGCGTAGCCGCCACCGCCCGCGCCGCGCTGGGCGCGGGTGGCGGCGAGCGTGGCGAAGACGGTGCCCGCGGCGAGGCCCGCGCCGAGCAGGGCCGTCGGCAGCCACCCGGGGAGGGTGACCAGCGGGTCGGGGCCGGTGGTGATCGCGGTGGAACCGTGCCCGAGCACGTAGGCCAAGCCGAAGCCGGTGTAGGCGGCGCGGTTGTCGACCTCGCCGACGCGGGTGGGCGGCGGGCAGGCGGGGAGTGCGACGGCGGTCATGGCGGGTGCCTCCGGGGCGGGCCGCGGTGGGGTTGGGGAGAGGAGTCGGTGCGCGAGGGCGTGGCCGGGTTCGAGGACGCGGGCCGCGCTCACGGGACGATGACGACCTTGCCCGCGGTGGTGCGCGACTCGGCGAGTGCCAGTGCCGCGTGGGCTTCGGCCAGCGGGAACTCCGCGGCGACCTGCGCGGTGAGCACGCCGTCGGCCAGCAGACCCAGCACCCGGGTGAGGTCTTCGGCCAGCCGGGCCCGGAAGGCCGCCGGGCGGCGCTTGCCCGCCCAGAAGTTGTAGAAGTGCGCGCTCCTGCCGTTGGGCAGGAGGTTCCACGCCGCCAGCCGGGCGATCGACTTCAGCACCGGGAGTCGCGAGTTGCCGTCCTCGTCCTTCGTGGCCGCGGTGCCGTAGGACACCAGCGTCCCACCCCGGCGCACCAGCCGCCACGACTCCACCAGCCCGGCGCCGCCGACGTGGTCGAACACCGCGTGCACACCGTCCGGCGCGAGGTCGCGGATCTTGCCGTGCACGTCCGGGTCGCGGTGGTCGACCGGGGTCGCGCCGAGCCCGCGCACCAGCTCGTGGTGCCGCGGCGACGCGGTGCCGATGACCGCGATCCCGGCGTGCCGGGCCAGTTGCACCAGGGTGGAACCGACGCCGCCGTTGGCGCCGAGCACGACGACCGTCGCACCCGCGGGCACCGCGGCGGTGCGGTGCAGCATCTGCCAGGCGGTGACCCCGTTGACCACCACGGTCTCCGCGGCGGCCGAACCGACCCCGTCCGGCACGGGCACCAGGTCCGCCGCGTCGAGCAGCAGTGAACTGGCCCAGGCGCCGACCTTGGTGACCGCGGCGTACCGGCGACCGACCATCGCGGGGTCCACCCGCGGACCGACGGCGGTCACCGCGCCGACCACGTCGTACCCGGGCACGAACGGGAACGCGGGCTGGTCGTAGTACTTGCCGCGGCGCATCTGCTGCTCGGCGAAGGACACCCCGGTCGCCTCCATCCGCAGGACGACCTGGCCTGCGGCGGGCTCCGGGAGGTCGCGGGCGGTGACCCGCAGGCCGTCGGGCTCGACCAGGCCGGGCAGCACGACCTCGGTGGCGCGGGTGGTGGTGAGGCTGTTCATGGTTCTGTCTCCGATGCGGCTCAGTGAGGTTTACGAGCGTAAGGCTACGACTGTAAGCGAACAGCACGCAAGGAGTTACGACCATAAGTTTTCAGGTGTAAGCTGACACCATGGCGAACACCCCGAACGCGGTGCCCACCCGTACCCGCAACCGCCGGGGCGAGGGCTCGCGCCTGCGCGACGAGATCGTGGCCGCAGCGGTCGAACTGCTCGACGAGACCGGCGACGAGAGCGCCATCACCCTGCGGTCGGTCGCCCGCCGGGTGGGGATCGCGGCGCCCTCGATCTACCGCCACTTCCCCGACCAGCCGACCATCATGCTGGCCGTGGTGCAGCAGGCTTTCGCCGAGTTGGAGGCGACGCTGCGCACCGCGCTGAACGCGGCGACCGGCGACGACCGACGACGCCTCTTCGCCGTCTGCCACGGCTACCTGGACTTCGCCCACGAGCACCCCGAGCGCTACCGCACCATGTTCGGCGGGCTGTGGATGCCCGCGCTGGAGGACACCGCCGTGACGCGCGCCGACCTCTCCGCACTGGGCGACGGCTGCCTGGGGCTGCTCCGCGAGGTCCTGGACGACTGCGTCGCCGCGGGCAACGCCACCAGCACCGACCCGGCGGCCGACACCATCGCGCTGTGGCTGGGCCTGCACGGCCTGGCCCACCAGCGGGCCGTGACCGTCGCCTTCCCCTGGCCACCGGACATCGCCGATCGCGTCATCACCGCCCTGGCCCACCTGGAACCCGCCTGACACACGGGCCGAGAGCGTGGTCGACGCCTCTGCGGGATTTCGCGACTGGCGCAAGTACAACAAGCATGGGACGTCGCCGCGAGCCCATCCGGCGAAAGTGGACACGCTGGGCGAACCGGTGCGGGTGACCGCCGAGCGGGCCAGAGGTCTCGCGTGTGGACAGACCCGGGCGGGGTGGCCCGTCCGCCCCCGGCGGACGAGGGGCGACGGCGACGGCGGGCACGGCACCGCGCTCGCCGGGGCCAATCACCTGTTCGAGGGCGTGGCCCGCCCCGGGCCGGGCCCGGGGCGGTGGCGCCCCCTAGGATTCCCGGGTGACCGCCTACGACGTCGACCCGTTCGAGCACCTGGACGCCTCCGCGCTGCCGCTGCGCCAGCAGCAGATCCTCGCCACCATCCAGGACTGGGCGATCCGCCACGGCCACTCCCCCAGCACCCGCGAGATCGGCGACGCCGTCGGCCTGCGGTCGTCGTCCTCGGTCTCCAGGCACTTGGCCAGTCTCGAAGAGCGCGGTTTCCTGCGCCGCGGCGGCGCGGTGTCGCGGCCGATCGACGTGCGGGGGTTCCTGCGGGAGCCGCGGGGTGAGCGGGTCGAGGAGTCGGTGCCGGTGCCGGTGGTCGGGCACATCGCCGCGGGCACGCCGATCACCGCCGACGAGCACGTGGACGACGTGCTGCACCTGCCGCGCGGGCTCACCGGGCGCGGGACCGTCTTCGGCCTGCGGGTGCGCGGGGACTCCATGGTCGACGCGGCCATCTGCGACGGTGACATCGTGTTGGTGCGCAGGCAGTCGGAGGCGCACTCGGGGCAGATCGTCGCGGCGATGATCGACGACGAGGCCACCGTCAAGGTGTACCGGCGCAGCGGCGGCCACGTCTTCCTGGAACCGCGCAACCCCGCCTACGACGTCATCGACGGCGACCGGGCCGTGGTGCTGGGCATCGTCGTCACGGTGCTGCGCAGCGTCTGACCCACCGCCGCACGCCGCGGTCCGGGCCGGGTCCAGTCCACAGAGGACAGCCGAGACCGCTGCGGGTCAGATCGCCTGCGGCGTGCGCGGCACCTCGGTGCTCATGCGGGTCCGCCGCAGGTGCTCGGCCTCGGCGGTGCGCCCCTGCTCCCGGTACGCCACCAGCGCCTCCCGCCACGCGGCGTTCGCCAGGTCGGTGCGGTGCAGCGCCGCGTAGGTGTCGCCCAGGCCCTCCAGCGGCTCGGTGACCTGGTAGTCGTCCCCCAGCGAGCGGAAGGCGTCGATCGCCGCCCGGTAGTGGCCCAGGGCCTCCTCGTACCGGCCGGTCTGGTGGGTGATGCGCCCCAGGGTCGCGCTGACGTCGGCGATGCCGTGCCGGTGGTCGTGCGCGCGGAACAGCGCCAGCGCGGCGTCGGCCGCGCTCTCGGCCTCGGCGTACTCGCCGAGTTGGGCGTGGAACCAGCCCATCCCGTTGAGGATGTCGGCCTCCAGGACGGGTTCGCCGAGGTCGCGGTAGGTGTGGCGGAGCCGGTCCAGGTGCTCCAGGGCCTCCCGGGTGTGGCCGAGTTCGCCGAGCGTCCACACCAGCACCCGGCGGGTGTCGGCCTGCCCGCGGGGGTCCTGCTCCCGCTCGGCCAGGGCGAGGCTCGTTTCGAGGTGGCGCGAGGCGTCCTCGTGGGCGGCCAGGCGCGAGTGGGCCTGCCCCAGGTAGCGGTGGGCCATGGCCTGCGCCGCGGTCGACCCCGCCTGCTCGGCCGCGCGCAGGCCGAGGGTCCAGCAGGTCAGCACGTCGTGCATGCGCCCGTGCCGGAAGTGGAAGGTGTCCAGCGCCCAGGCGAGCTGCCAGACCGCGTCGTGCCTGCCCCGCGCGGCAGCCCACTGCTGGACGGCCAGCAGGTTCGAGTGCTCGGCGGCGAACCAGCGCATCGCCGCCTCTTCGTCGGCCGGGGTCGTCGGTCGGCTGCGCGGGTCGGGCGGGCCCGGGTCCACGGGGTGGCGGTGCGCGGCGAGCACCAGCTCCGCGGCGCAGGCGCTGTGCAGGTAGTGGTCGAGCAGCCGGTCCACGGCCGCGGCCGAGTCGGCGGCGGAGGCGGCCCGCACCCGCTCGCCCGCGTACTGGCGCAGCAGGTCGTGCATCCGGTACCGGCCGGGGGCCGACACCCCGATCAGCGACGCCTGCGCCAGGCCGCGCAGCACCGCGGTCGCCTCGGCGGGGGTGACCCCGAGCAGGCCCGCCGCGGCCGGGACGCCGATGTCGGGCCCCGGCGCGGTGCCGAGCAGCTCGAAGGACTCGGCCTGCTCGGCGGTCAGGGCGCGGTGCGACCAGGACAGCACCGCGGGCAGGCTGGCGGTGGGGTCGTCGTCGTCGAGGGCGTCGAGGCCCGCCTCGCGCAGTTCGGTGGCGAGGTCGGCCAGCGGGACCCGCGGGCGGATGCGGCAGCGCCCGGCGATGATGCCCAGGGCCAGCGGGAGCCCGCCGCACCGGGCCACGATCTCGTCCACCGCCTCGGGGGCCGCCGCGGTGCGCGCGGCGCCGAGCCGGGCGGTCAGCAGCCTGCGCGCCTCCCCCTCGGGGAGGGCGTCGAGCGGCAGGTGGTGGGCGCGGTGGGTGGTGAGCAGCCCCGGCAGTGGACCGCGGCTGGTGACCACGACCGTGCACGTCTCCCCGCCGGGCAGCAGCGGGACGACCTGCGCGCTGTCGACGGCGTTGTCCAGCACCAGCAGCATCCGCTTGTCGGCGACCAGGCTGCGGAACAGCGCCGTCCGCCCGTGCGGGTCGGTGGGGACGCGGTCGGCGCGGGTGCCGAGCGCCTCCAGGAACCCGCGCAGCGCCACCTGCGGGGACATGGGGGCCTGGTCGGGGCTGAACCCGCGCAGGTCCACGAACAGCTGCCCGTCCGGGAACCGGCCCAGGGCGCGGTGGGCCCAGTGCAGCGCCAGCCAGGTCTTGCCGATGCCGCCGGTCCCGGCGACCACGACGACCCCGCCGTCCTCGGTCCCGCCCACGGCGGCGTCCAGGGCGGCGAGGGCGTCCGCGCGGCCCGCGAACGGCGCGGGCCGGGCGGGTAGCTGCCGGGGGACCACCGGGGCCTGCACCCCGGGCTGCTCGGGCCCGTCGGTGAGGATGCGCTGGTGCAGGGCGGTGAGCGCGGCGCCGGGGTCGACGCCCAGCTCCTCGACCAGCCGCACCCGGAACCGCCGGTAGTGGTTGAGCGCGTCGGCGGTGCGGCCGTCGCGGTGCAGCGCGCGCATGAACTGCCCGGCGACGCGCTCGTCCAGCGGGTGCTCGACGACCCGCGCGGACAACTCGGCGACCAGCGCGTCGTCCCGCCCGTCGAGCCGCAGCCTGGCGTCGGTCAGGTCGCACTCGGCGCCGAAGCGCACCCGGTGCAGGCGGTCGCGCTCCTCGGCGGCCCACTCGCCGTCCAGGCCGGTCAGGGCCTCCCCGCGCCACAGCGCCAACGCCGAGGTCAGCAGTTCCGCGGCCTCCTCGGCGTCACCGGAGGCCGCCAGCGCGCACAGGTCGTGGAAGCGCCGCAGGTCCACCGTGACGTGCTCGTCGAGCAGCACGAACCCACCGGAGCGCCGCTTGATGTCCGCCCCGGTCCCGGCGAACGCCGTGCGCAGCCGCGACACGTAGCTGGCGAGGGTCTTGCGCGAGGTGGACGGCGGGTCGACCCCCCACACCCGGTCCACGAGCTGCTCGTCGGACACCACCCGGCCCAGGTCGACGGCCAGGGCGGCCAGGACGCAGCGCTGCTTGGCGGCGCCGATGTCGACCGGGTGCCCGTGCGCGCTCGCGCCGACCTCGCCGAGCAGGCCGATCCGCACCGCCATAGTCCCCCCGAGTGGATCGGAGCCCAGACCCACCGACACCGGGCGATCCCCCGTAGCACCCCCGCCCCTTCCCGCGGGTGGGGTACCTCGCACGGCGAGCGGTGACACGCAGCGGCCGCTGCGCCGCCCATGATGCCGGCGCCGAGCAGGTTCGCGGGCAACCGCCCCGCCGGTCCCGCGCCGAACTCCGGAGAGGACTGGCGGCACACCCCCGCCACCCGGTGCCGGGATCGGGTCCGGCGCCGCCCCGATCACCGGTTCCAGCGGCACGCCTGCCAATCCCCCGTGGCAGGAATGGCCATGGGCGCGGACTCCGGCCAAGACCTGCTCAGCGGCTCGTGAAGCTGTGCCGGTAGGACTGCGGCGTGGTGCCGACCACCCGGCGGAACCGGTCGCGGAACGCCGTGGGGGAACCGAAGCCGACCTGCGCGGCGATCCGGTCCACCGGGTGCCCGGTGGCCTCCAGCAGGTGCTGCGCCGTGCGGACGCGGGCGCGCAGCAGCCACTGCAACGGCGTGGTCCCGGTCTGCTCGCGGAAGCGGCGGTTGAGCGTGCGCACGCTCATCCCCGCGTGCGCGGCGATGTCCTCCACGGTCAACTCGCGCGCGCAGTGCTCCTCCAGCCACCGCAGCACCGGCTCCAACTCCGAACCCCGGGGTGTGGGCGGCTGGTCGTGCACGATGAACTGCGCCTGCCCGCCCTCCCGCTCCAGCGGCATCACCGACAGCCGCGCGGCGTCCGCGGCCACCGCCGAGCCGTGGTCGCGCCGGATCAGGTGCAGGCACAGGTCCAGGCCCGCCGCCGCGCCCGCCGAGGTGAGGAACTGCCCGTTGTCCACGTAGAGCACGTCCGGGTCCACGTCGATCCCGGGGTGCCGGGCGGCCAGCGCGCCCGCCGCCCCCCAGTGCGTGGTCGCCCGCAGCCCGTCCAGCAGACCGGTCTCGGCCAGGGTGAACGCGCCGGTGCAGATCGTGGCGATGCGGGTGCCCGCGGCAGCGGCCGCGCGCAGCGCCTCCAGCACGTCGTCCGGGGTGGGCAGGATCTCGGCGCGGCCGGGCAGGACGATCGTGTCCGCCTCCGCCAGCGCGTCGAGACCCCGGGGCGGGGTGAGGGTGAACGCGCCCGCGTCCACGGTCGGGGTGGCACCGCAGACGCGCACGCGGTACGGCGCGCGGCCGTCCGGCAGCCGGGTACGGGTGAACACCTCGATCGGGGTGGCCAGGTCGAAGGGGATGACCCGGTCCAACGCCAGGACGGCCACGGTGTGCATGGCCCCACCCTAGGAGCCGGAACCGGGTGTTGGCGAGAACCCGTTGAAAGCTGGCATTCCAGCCACTGCCACCCGGCGGCGACCGTGGTTAGCGTGGCGCCATGCTCGCTCAGATCGTGTTGTTCGACGGGTTCGACCCGCTCGACGTCATCGCCCCCTACGAGGTGCTCGCCGCCGCCGCTCTCGTCGCCGACCGGGGTTTCGAGGTGGAACTGGTCGCCGCCGGGGGACCGCGCGAGGTGCCCAGCGGCCTGGTCCCGCTGACCCTGCGCGCCACCGCCGCCCTGGACCCGCAGCGGGCGGACTTCGTCGTCGTACCCGGCGCACTGGGCTCCCTGGCCGACCCGGACGGCGGGGAGCCCGCCGAGGACAGCATCCCGGTGCTGCTCGGGCGCACGCTGACCACCGCCCTGCCCGCGCTGCTCAAGGAGGCGCTGGACCGCGAAGGCGTCACCGTGGCGACGGTGTGCGGCGGGTCGCTGGTGCTGGCCATGGCCGGGCTGATCGAGGGCCGCCCCGCGACCACGCACCGAATGGGCCTGGACATGCTGACCGCCGCGGGCGCGCGGGCGCTCGACGTGCGCGTGGTCGACGACGGCGACCTGGTCACCTCGTCCTCGGTCACCTCCGGGCTCGACCTGGGGCTGTACCTGCTGGAGCGCGAACTCGGCCCCGAGGTGGCGATCGCGGTGGAGAAGCTCATCGCCCACGAGCGCCGGGGCACGGTGTGGCACGCCGCCACCGGCCGTGCGCCGGGCGCGGGGGTCGGCGGCCACCGGGTGGCCCCGGCATGACGAAGTTCCTGCTGTCCGTGCACGTGCTGGCCGCGATCATCGCGGTCGGCCCGGTCACCGTGGCCGCCAGCATGTTCCCCGCCGCCACCCGCCGCGCCCTGGCCGCGCCCGGTCAGGAGCGGGAGGTGGCCGTGCTGCGCACCCTGCACCGCGTGTGCCGGGTGTACGCCGCGATCGGCATCGCGGTGCCTGCGTTCGGCCTGGCGACCGGGAGCAGCCTCGGCGTGCTCGGCGACCCCTGGCTGGTCGTGTCCATGGCGCTCACCGCGCTGGCCGCCGCCACGCTGGTGCTGGTGATCCTGCCGCGCCAAGTCGAGGTCTTGGACGCGGTGACCGCCGCCGACCAGTCGGTGCCCGACCGGCTGCCCGCGCGGCTGGCCATGTACACCGGCGTGTTCAACCTGCTGTGGGCGACGGTCACGGTCCTGATGGTCGTCCGCCCCGGCTCCACCACGGGCGCCTGAGCCCCGGCCCGCTCACCCCGACGGCCGCCAACCCCTCTCGACCGAGCGGCGGCACCGACCCGGGTCGTCCCCGGTGTGGACGAACAGGGCGGTCAGCAACGGGATGCCGTTGTCGAGCGTCGGGCGGGCCAGCGGGCCGTTGGCCACCAGGGACACCAACCCGTGGGCGATGGTCCAGCTCTGGGTCGCCACGTCCAGCGGGACGGTGTCGGCGCGGAAGCGCCCGGTCCCCCTGGCCCGGTCGGCGGCCCGCACCAGGTGTTCCAGGGTGGCGTCGGCGGCGGCGAGGTCTTCGAGGTCGAAGTCCGCGTCGAACATGACCCGGTACAGGTCGGGGTGGCGCAGGGCGTTGCCGAGGTAGGCGGCGACCAGCGCGGTCAGGTCCTCGACCGGGTCCCGGGTCGTGGCCACCGCCGCGAACTCGGCCGCCAGCCGGGTGAAGCCCTCCTGGCGCAGGGCCATCCACATGCCGTCCATGCCACCGAAGTGGGTGTAGACCGCCATCGTGGACACCCCGGTGCCCGCCACCAGCGAGCGCAGGGTGATCGGCTCACGGGTGCGCAGCATGTGGGCGGCCCGCTCGATGAGCAGGACGCGCACCGCGGGGTCCTTCGTCCTCGCCATGCGGACACTTTACATGGCATTGCAATGCTATGTTCTGGTGAGCCCGAACCGACGGGCCCGCAGCGCGAGGAGACAGCATGCCCATCACCCTGGTGAACCCCGACGGCCTGCCGGAGGTCGACCTCTACCGGCAGGTATCGGTCGCCACCGGCTCGAAACTGGTGTTCACCGCCGGTCAGATCGCCCGGGACGCCGACGGGAACAAGGTCGGCGAAGGCGACTTCACCGCCCAGGTCGAGCAGTGCTACCTCAACGTCGGCACCGCCTTGGCGGCGGCGGGCGCCACCTTCGACGACGTGGTGAAGCTGACCGTCTACCTGGTCGACTGGACCCCCGACAAGATGGCCCTGTTCACGGCGGGGGTCGCCAGGGCGGCCGAGAAGCTGGGCGTCACCCCGGCGGCCCCGCTCACCGGGGTGGGCGTCGCCGCGCTGGCCGAACCCGACGTGCTGGTGGAGGTCGAGGCCACCGCCGTCCTCGGCTGACCACCGGGGCGGGACCGGCGGGCCCCGCCCCGGAGCCGTCAGCGCTCGACGGGAACGCGCTCGTTGGGCACGCAGTGGGTCATGGTGTGCCCAACGACGTCGCGCGGGCCGTTCTTGCCCAGGTTGGCGGCCCTGGCCTTCTCCTCCTCCGACAAACGCTGGGTGGGCAGCGGCTCCAGGTGGCGGACGTCGTCCGGGCTGATGCCCAGCCCCTCGCCGACGCGCAGGCCCAGCTCGTCCTCGGCCATCAGCAGGTGCCAGACCATCCGCTCCTGGATCGGGCGGTCGCACTGGCCCAGGGCGTCGACGAGGTTGGCGACCAGGTCGTCGCGCTCCCACTCCTGCGAGAGGCGGAAGCGCTCACCGGGCTGGGCGTAGTCGTTGGTGCGCGGGATGCGCTTGCGGGTCAGCCTGCCGGTCAGCTCCGGCCCCTGCTCGTCGTGCGCGGGGTACTCGCCCTCGCGGAGACCGCCGAGGATCGACGGTTCGTAGTTGACGTGCGGGTTCTGCCCCTCGCCGAGGTCGACCCCGTAGGCCATCTGACCGTCGCGCTGGTTGGTGGCCACGCGGGTCCTGGGCGCGTTGACCGGCAACTGGAGGTAGTTCGGCCCGACGCGGTAGCGCTGGGTGTCGCTGTAGCTGAAGGTGCGACCCACCAACATCTTGTCGTCGGAGAAGTCCAGGCCATCGACGAGCACACCGGTGCCGAACGCGATCTGCTCGTTCTCCAGGAAGAAGTTCTCCGGCGCGCGGTCGAGGACCATCCGGCCCACGGCGCGCAGCGGGAACAACTCCTCCGGCCACGCCTTGGTGTCGTCGAGCGGGTCGAAGTCGAGTTCCGGGTGGTCGTGGTCCTCCATGAGCTGGACCTTCAACTCCCACTCGGGGTACTCACCGCGCTCGATGGCCTGGTAGAGGTCCCGGGTGTGCGAACCGAGGTCGTTCGCCTGCACGTTCGCCGCGTCGGCGGCGGTGTACGACCGCACCCCCGACTTCGGCGACCAGTGGTACTTCACCAACACGGTGTCACCCGCCCGGTTGACCCACTTGTAAGTGTTCACCCCGAACCCCTGCTGCGTCCGGTAACTGGCCGGAATCCCCCGCGGGCTGAACACCAGCGTCACCATGTGCAACGCCTCAGGCGTCTGGCTGATGAAGTCGAACACCCGGTTGGGGTCCTGGCGCTCGAAGGTCACCGGGTCCGGCTTCTGCGAGTGGATCAGGTCCGGGAACTTGATGGCGTCCCGGATGAAGAAGACACCGAGGTTGTTGCCCACCAGGTCCCAGTTGCCGTCCTCGGTGTAGAACTTCACGGCGAACCCCCGGGGGTCCCGCGCCACCTCCGAGGAATCGCGACCACCCGCCACGGTCGAGAACCGAACCGCGACGTCGGTGCGCTTCCCCTTCTCCTGGAACAACTTCGCCCGGGTGAACTTCGCCACGGGCTCGTCCCCCACGGTGCCGTACGCCTCGAAGTACCCGAAGGCGGTGGCCCCCCGCGCGTGCACCACCCGCTCGGGGATGCGCTCGCGGTCGAAGTGGCTGATCTTCTCCAGGAACTGGTAGTTCTCCAGCGTGGCGGGCCCGCGGGCACCGACGCTCCGCTGGTTCTGGTTGTCGTAGACCACGTGTCCTTGGCGGTTGGTCAGCACCGGCCGCCCGGAATCGGACGGCTGCTGCTGGGAGGACGCGGACGTCATGGTGTTCCCTTCACGCTGGATCGTCTGGTGCGGTCTGACCCGTCCCCCGACACCTACCACGCCGACCGCGCACGGTCACCCCGCCCCGCCGACCGTGTCCCCCGGGCAACCCTGCGACAACCCGCCCCGGTGGCTAACCTCCCCCCATGGACCTGACCGAAGAAGAACTCCACTTCCTCCAGTCGATCCTCGACCTCGCCCGCGAAGGCGATGCCGAAGCCCTGGCAACCGCCATCGACTCCGGAGTCCCCGCCAACCTCACCAGCGGCGCGGGCGACTCACTGCTCATCCTCGCCGCCTACCACAACCACCCCGAAACCGTCCGAGTCCTCCTCGAACGAGGAGCAGACGTCACCAGGGTCAACGACCGCGGCCAGACAGCCCTGGGCGCGGCGGTCTTCCGCCGCAACGCCACCAGCGTGGACCTGCTCCTGGCCGCGGGCGCCGACCCCGACCAGGGAGCCCGCTCAGCCCGCGACATCGCCCAGTTCTTCGAACTCCCGGAAATGCTCGCCCTCCTCCCCTCCTGACCACCCCAAGCCACCCCCACGCCCCACCGGTCTTCCTCCACGAATCTGATTTCCCAGCGCGGAGAGTCGCACCACCAAGTCGCACAGCGAGGCCGAACCGATGAGCCGACCCCAGCCGCCGCTCACGCGTTGCACCACTTCCCAATCGGCGCTGCCGCATCCAGCGTGATCAACCAGCCGGCTGTGGCGCGGGCAAGCAACGCTCTCTTGACGACGCACAAGACTGGCGGTTGCAATCGCCCATCACGCACTGAATCTGACACAGAGTGACCATTCCGTTACACTGCACCGGAGCAGAGCGAAAAGTGAAGCCAAAACGGTCCTGGCTCACCCAAACCCGCAGGTCAAGAAGTGTCCTCCCCGCGCGAGCGGGGCTGTTCCCGGCGAGGTGGACACCGACCCGGTCAGCCCCGCGTCCTCCCCGCGCGAGCGGGGCTGTTCCTCCCCTGCCGAACCCATGTCCCATTCCTGATCGGTCCTCCCCGCGCGAGCGGGGCTGTTCCCAGCTCGGCCAGCTCTGGTGAAGCGTCCACTTCGTCCTCCCCGCGCGAGCGGGGCTGTTCCCTGCTGTCGGCGGTGTTGGACTCGACGGACCTGGTCCTCCCCGCGCGAGCGGGGCTGTTCCGGCGCCACCGGTGGTGGTGTCGAGGTAGTGCCGGTCCTCCCCGCGCGAGCGGGGCTGTTCCCGCTCGTGCGCGACCAGCAGAAACAGGGCTTAGGTCCTCCCCGCGCGAGCGGGGCTGTTCCCGAAGAGGTTCAGCCTGGAGGACGTCCTCTACGGTCCTCCCCGCGCGAGCGGGGCTGTTCCGGCAATATCTGTGCTGGTCACGGGGGGCTCCAAGTCCTCCCCGCGCGAGCGGGGCTGTTCCGGTGAGCATCACCGCCACCAAGAACCCGGCGGAGTCCTCCCCGCGCGAGCGGGGCTGTTCCCCCGGCGCCCGCGCCCGCTGCGAGTCGTGCCCGGTCCTCCCCGCGCGAGCGGGGCTGTTCCGGTCGGCGTAGGTGCTCGCCTCGTCGAGCAGGTCGTCCTCCCCGCGCGAGCGGGGCTGTTCCCGGGTTCGAGGTGGTCTCGGCGGGGTGCACGGCCGTCCTCCCCCGCGCAGATGAACGGTTCCCATGAGCACTCTTGACCACCGTGCCGGCACGGTGCGGGTGGACCGTGGAGTGTGATCGTGTGGTTGAACGGACCCTTCGGGGCGGGGAAGACAACCGCATCCCGTGAGTTGACCGGGTTGCTGCCGCGAGCGCGGGTCTTCGACCCCGAGGAGGTCGGTTTCATGCTGCGGCACGTGCTGACCGAGCCGGTGTCCGACTTCCAGGACTGGCCCGCGTGGCGGGCGCTGGTGGTGCACACCGCCGCCGAGGTCCTCTCCCAGGTGGGTGGCACGCTGGTCGTGCCGCAGGCGGTGTTGGACCAGAGCTACGCCGAGGAGATCTTCGCGGGACTCCGCAGGCACGGGATTCCGGTTGTGCACGCGGTGTTGCACGTCGAGCGGGGAGAGTTGGTTC
>NZ_JAJCXD010000078.1:60193-82040 GCF_021056305.1 Actinokineospora sp. PR83 | reverse complement strand
ACAGGACAGACAGTAGTCGTGGCGGGGTGGGGGTTGGGCTGCGGCCATGGAGGGTTCCTCGCAGCTGATCAGCCGGAGCTGCACGACGGGCTGGGCCGACTGGATCCACGGTGAGCTGTGGCTCTCGCCCACCGAGCTGGTCCGGCGACGCTTGAGCCTCAACGCCAGCCGGGCCAACGGGTACGGGCCGTCGGTGTCGGACCCGTTGCCCGTCGTGCCGGTGGGTGACCTCGATCATGGGCGGGTGCTCGCCGAGCACCGGACGAACAAGGTCATCGCGTTCGGGGAAGTGGACAGCGCGACCCTGTTCCGGGGGCGGACCGCCCACGGGCTCAAGGTGGTCATGGCAAGCGGTCAGCGGCACAAACTCCTGTGGTTGGTCCGGGACCCGGCCTTCGCGATCCTGTCGGGAGCACTCCCCCAGCGGCTCGGCAGCCGGTTGTCGTTCCACCGGTCCGCACAACCGAACCGTCCGGCGGTGTGACCCGGCGATCCGCCGTGGTTTGCTCTTACCCGCACCCACTCCGCGGACCCAGGAGGCGGCCATGCGGGATACCCTCACACACTCCTACCTGTTCCTGCGCCGCGCGATCGGCGTCATCGGCTTGGCGCTGCCCCTGGTGCTCATCGTCGGGGGCGTGATCGTCGACGGTGGGCTGCTCAGTTCCATCAGTGGCTACTACCACGGTTCCCTTCGGGATGTCTGGGTCGGGAGCATGTGCGCGGTCGGCGTCTTCCTGCTCTCCTACCGCGGCTACGGGCGCGTCGACGACCTGGTGAGCAATGTCGCCGCCGTGGCTGCCGTCGGTGTCGCGCTGTTCCCCACCACCCCGTCGGACCCGGTCGGGTCCGATCGTGTCGTCGGGGTGCTGCACCTGGTGTTCGCGGGTGTCTTCTTCCTCGCCCTGGCGTACTTCTGCCTCGTCCTGTTCCGCAAGTCCGACGACCCCGACCCCACTCGCCGCAAGCTCGCCCGCAACCGCGTGTACCTCACCTGCGGCCTGGTGATCGTCGGGAGCCTGCTGCTGATCGTGCTCTCCGGTCCCCTGGGCATCCCCGGGTCCCTGCACCCGGCCCTGTGGTTGGAGACGGCCGCCATCCTCGCCTTCGGCCTCGCCTGGCTGACCAAGGGCGAGGCGATACTGGCCGACCTGGACCGCTGACCCGGCAGGCGGGCCGCACCCGGGTTCCGGACGCCGTCCTCGACCGGCGCGGTGCCCGGCTCCGCGGTCGCGGGTCGGGCGGATTGGGCGGAATGGGGGCTGTTGTTAATGCCTGTGAACGGGTGAGGATCGCCGCGGTGGTCGCCGTCCGGTGGCTCCGAGGACGAGGGGGCGCTCGTGCGCGGTCGGTTGGTGGCGCTGGTCGCCGGGGTTCTGGCGGTGTTCGGGTTGGTGTCGGTGCCCGCGGTGGCGGCTCCGACGGTGGACGTCGCCGATCGGTTGCGGGCGGTGCCGGGGTTGACGGTGGTGGAGTCGCCGACGCCGCCTGCCGGGTACCGGTTCTTCCTGGTGGCGATCACGCAGCCGGTGGACCACCGGGCGCCGCGCGGGGCGACGTTCGAGCAGCGGTTCCAGTTGCTGCACCGCGACACCGCGCGGCCGATGGTGCTGCACACCACCGGTTACAACATGCCCGCGACGGCGTTCCGCTCGGAGCCGACCCGGCTGGTCGACGGCAACCAGATCTCGGTGGAGCAGCGGTTCTTCAGCCCCTCGCGCCCCTCCCCCGCTGATTGGGACGACCTGAACATCTGGCAGGCCGCCACCGACCACCACCGGATCGTGGCCGCGCTGGAGCCGATCTACTCGGCGAAGTGGATCTCCACGGGGGCCAGCAAGGGCGGCATGACCTCGGTCTACCACCGCCGCTTCTACCCCTCCGACGTGGACGGCGTGGTCGCCTACGTCGCCCCCAACGACCGGCTGAACGACCTGGACTCCGCCTACGACCGGTTCTTCGACACCGTCGGCACCCCCGAGTGCCGGGCGAAGCTGGACGACGTGCAGCGCGAGGCGCTGCTGCGCAGGCCGGAGATGCTGGCCAGGTACCAGGCCGCGGCCGACGCCGGTGGCTGGACCTTCGACCAGGTCCTGGGTTCGATCGACAAGGCCTACGAGATGACCGTGCTCGACACGGTGTGGGCGTTCTGGCAGTACTCCACCGTCGCCGACTGCGCCTCGGTTCCCGCCAGGACCGCCACCACGGACGAGCTGTACGCGTTCATCGACGGCGTGGCCGGGTTCTCCTTCTACACCGACCAGGGCGTCACCCCGTACTCGCCGTACTACTACCAGGCCGCGACCCAGCTTGGCTGGCCGTCGCTGCGGTTCGAGCACCTGCGCGGGCTGACCCACTACCGGGACTTCTACCAGGCCAACTCGAACCTGCCGCCGTCGCTGCGCTCGCGGCACAACCCGCTGCCGATGCTCGACGTGGACGCCTGGGTGCGCACGCGGGCCAGTGAGATGCTGTTCGTCTACGGCGCGAACGACCCGTGGGGCGCGGAGCCGTTCTTCCCCAGCCGCCGCGACTCGTACTCCTACACCGCGCCGGGCGCCAACCACGGTGCCAACATCGCCGCCCTGTCCCCCGCCGACCGCGACGCCTCCACCGCGACGCTGCTGCGCTGGGCGGGCGTGTCAGCGCCGACGGCGCGGGTGGCGGAGCTGCCGGTCAGCGCCCTGGACCTGGCCGAGCCGCGGATGGAGCGCCGCCCGCTGTAGGGCGATCCCGTGCGGTGAGCCCGCTTTCTCCGCGACGGCGAGCGCCCGCTCCCGGTGCTCGGTGGCCTGCCGGGTGCGGCCGAGGGCGGCGGCGAGGTCGGCGAGGTGGGCCGCGACCGGGCCGAGGGTGATCAGGCCGCTGCCCGCCCCGGCGAGTTCGTCGGCGGCGGGCAGCAGGGCGTCGTGCAGGCGCTCGACGGCGGGCCGGTCGCCGCGGCCGAGGGCGGTGCGGGCCTGGAGGCAGGTGCGCGCCTCCAGGAGCAGGTCGTGCGGCGGGTCGGGCGGGAGGTCGTCCGGTGCGGTGAACAGGGGGCGGCACCAGGGTTCGTGCTGGCCGAAGTGGCCGTCGCGGGCGGGGAGGCCGCGCTGGAGGCGGTCGCAGAGCAGGGCCAGGTCGAGGAGGCCGTCGGCCAGGCCGGTCATGCCGGTGCCGGGGAGGCGGGCGGCGGCGGCCCGGTAGGCGGGTTCGGCGTCGCCGCCGGTGATGGCCAGGCGCAGGGCGCGGTGGAAGTCGGTGAACACCGCGACGAGCGGGATGCCGTGGTCGGCAGCGAGTCGGTCGGCGGCGTCGGCGTGCCTGCCTGCGGTGCTGAGGTCGGCGAGGGCGCTGTGCGCCTGCACGGCGACGAGGTGCCCGAGGATGCGGTGGCCGACCTGGGCGGAGCCGACGAGGTCAGCGGCCAGGCGGGCGCGGTCGGCGGCGAGCCCGGCCCGGTCGAAGTGGGTCAGCACCCGGGCGTTGCGGATCAGGTCGCGCAGTTCCGGGTCGTCGGGGGCGGTGGCCTCGGCTTCCCTGGTGGCCCGGGCGGCGCGCGGGGTGTCGGTATTGCGCAGTTCCAGGGCGAGCGTGGCCAGCAGCCGGGCCCGCTCCGGGCCGGGACCGGCGGGCAGCGCGGCGAGGGTGCGTTCGGTGACCGCCACGACCTGCCGGGACAGTTCGGGGTCGTCGGGGTCGGTCCAGAGGGCGGGGACGGTGAAGGAGCCCAGCACGCGGGCGGTCAGCGCGGGGTCGCCCAGCCGCTCGGCGTCGGCGAGGGCGGTGGCGCGCTCGCGCCGGGCCCGGTCGAGGTCGCCGGTGTAGGCGAGGGCGCGGACGTGGCCCATGACCAGGTCGAGGCGGGTGCGCGGGTCGCCGGTGCCTGCGCGGTCGTGGGCGGTGAGCGCCGTGCGCCACAGCCGGGCGGCCTGGTGCGGGGCGAACGCGCGCTCGGCGTTCTCGGCGGCGGTCCGCGCGTACCCGACCGCCCGCGCGGCGGACTCGGCCGTCCCGGTGTGCAGGTGGTGGTGGGCGAGGGCGTCGACAGCGTCGGGCCGCAGGCGTTCGAGGCGGGCGGCGGTGTCGGCGTGCAGGCGGGCGCGGCGCGGGCCGGGCAGGGACTCCGAGACCGCGTCGCGGATCAGGTCGTGGGTGAAGCGGTGGGCGGGGCCGGTGTCGGTGAGGAAGCCCGCGGCGGTGGCGGCGGCCAGGGGTTCGAGGAGGTCGGGGTCGTCGTCGAGCAGGTCGAGGTCGGCGCCGAGGACCGCGGCGTGCCGCAGGACCCGGCGGACCGGTTCGGGCAGGGCGGCGAGCCGGGCCAGGACGACGTCGCGCACGCCGGGCGGCACCCCGTCGAGGTCACCGCCCTCGGCGTGCAGGCGGGCCAGTTCGCGCAGGAAGAACGGGTTGCCCCCGGCGCGTCGGTGCAGGGCCGCCGCGGTGCCCGGGTCGACCCCGGCGCCGGTGGCGGCGCGGACGAGGTCGGTGGTGGCCTCGACGGGGACGCCGGTGAGGTGGACCCGCACCGGCTCGGTCCCGGCCACCTGCCCGAGGAACCCGGTGAGCGACTCCGGCCGCTCCCGGTGCGCGGCGATGAGCAGGACGGGCGCGGCGGGCGGGTCGGCGGCCAGGGTGCCCAGCACCGCCAGCGTGTCCTCCCCCGCCCGGTGCAGGTCGTCGAGCACGAGCACCAGCGGCGCCCGGTCCGCGAGCCGGTCGACGACCGCGCGCCGCCAGGCGAACGGGCTCTCCGCGTCGGGCGGGGTGATCCCGAGGGCGGCCAGGATGCGCGTCCAGGGCCAGGCGGGCGGGAGCCCGGTCTCGGGTGGGTTGGCGCCCCAGGCGGTGGTCCAGCCGCGCCCGGCCAGGGCGGCGGTGACCGATTCGGCGAGGGCGGTCTTGCCGATGCCGCTGTCCCCGGTGAGCAGGGCGAACACGGTCCGCCGCTCGGCCACGGCCCGGTCGGCCGCCGCCAGCAGCCGCGCCGCGTCCTCGTCCCGCCCGACCAGGGCCGCCGCCGTGGAGCGCGGAGCGGTGCGCGCGGGGGCGTCGAGGTGGGGGGCGTGGGCGAGGACGTCGGCTTCCAGGGTGCGCAGGGCCGGGCCGGGGTCCACGCCGAGGTCGGCGGCGAGGGTGGCGCGGGCGCGGCGGAGGGTGGCGAGGGCGTCGCCCTGGCGGTGGGTCCGGTAGAGGGCCAGGGCGAGCAGGTGCCAGGCGTGTTCGCGCCAGGGGTGGGTGTCGGTGTGGGCGGTGAGGTCGGGGACGACCTCCTCGGGGCGGCCCAGGGCCAGCAGGGCCTCGGCGCGGCGTTCGCGGGCCAGGAGCCGCAGTTCGTCCAGGCGGGACACCTCGGCGCGGGCCCAGAACGCGTCGGCGAAGTCGGCGTAGGCGGGGCCGCGCCACCGGGCGAGGGCGGCGTCCACCCTGGACAGCTCGGGGGCGCCGGTGACCTCGGCCTCGAAGCACCAGGCGTCGACCGCGCCCGCGTCCGGGCGCAGGGCGTAGCCGGGGCCCTCGGTGACCAGCAGCCGGGGTGGGGTGCGGGGCGGGCGGTCGGGTTCGAGGGCGCGGCGCAGGGCTGCGACGAAGGTCTGCACCGCGCCCAGGGCACCGTCGGGCGGGTTCTCCCACAGGTCGTCGATGAGCACGGCGGTGGGGACGACGCGACCGCGCGCGATCAGCAGTCGCGCGAGGACGGCGCGGTGGCGGGGTCCTCTGAGGTCGAGCGGGTGCGGGGCCTCGGCCACCAGGGGGCCGAGCACCCGGAACCGCACCGGCGAGCCCATCGGCACCGCACTGTAGTCCGCTGCTGATCGGTTGCTGATCGCCGCCGCGCACCCTCGGCGGCGTGGAGATCCCCGGATTCGACTACCAGCGGGTGACCGTCGCCGACGGCGTCACCCTCAACGCGGCCACGGCGGGCGCAGGTTCGCCCGTCGTGCTGCTGCACGGCTTCCCGCAGACGCACGTGATGTGGCGGCACGTGGCCACCGACCTCGCCGCCGACCACACCGTGGTCTGCCTGGACCTGCGCGGCTACGGCGACAGCGACAAACCCGCCGACGGCTACGCCAAGCGCGTGATGGCCGCCGACGTCGTCACCGCCGCCCGAGTACTGGGCCACGACCGGTTCGCCCTCGCCGGGCACGACCGCGGCGCGCTGGTGGCGGTGCGCGCCGGGCTGGACCACCCGGACGCCGTGTCGCACCTGGCCGCCCTGGACGTGGTGCCCACCCTGGACACCTGGGACGTGCTGCACGGCGTCAGCGCGGCCGTGGCGTTCCACCTCTACCTGATGGCCCAGCCCCCGGGGTTGCCGGAGGCGATGATCTCCGCCGCGCCGGACGTGTTCTTCGGCCACTTCCTCGACGCCTGGTCGGTGGACCCGGCAGCCATCCCCGCCGACGTGCGCGAGCACTACCTGCACTCGTGCCGCGCCGCGGTCCCCTCGATCGTCGCCGACTACCGGGCCTCGGCCGGGGTCGACGTCGAGCACGACCGCGCCGACCGCGACGCGGGCAACACCCTGCGCATGCCGGTCACCGTGGTGCAGCAGGACTGGGGCGCCGCCCTCGGGTACGACGCGCGGGCGGTGTGGGCGGCGTGGGCACCGGACCTGGTGCACGAGACCACCACCCGCGGGCACTTCATGGCCGAGGAGGCACCGGGCGAGGTCACGAAGGCGTTGCGGGACCTGCTGACCCGCTGAACCCGCCCGCGGCGAACGGATAGCGTCCGGCCATGCAGTTCCCGTGGAGGGCGGCGCCCAGGGCGGCCGGGTCGAGCCCGCTGACCGTGCTGGTGGCCGTGGTGGCCGGGCTGCTGCTGAGCTTCGTGGGCGCGGCCGCGGTGCTGCACGCGGACTCGGCGGGCAACGCGGCGATCGGCTACCAGGTGGGCCGGTTGTGCCCGCAGACCGTGTCGGCGGTGTTCGACGGCGGCGGGTTGACCGCCGCGGAGGCCGGGCGGGTCGTCGACGTGGTCGGCGAGCAGGCGCGGGCGGCGGGCGCGGGCACACCGCTGGTGGCGCTGTACTCCTCGGTGCGGCAGAACGACTTCGACGGCAAGCACCCGTGGTCGCGGTTCGGCTACCGGGACGGGGCCATGGACAACGTGACCGTGCTGGAGGGCGGGTCGCGCGATGGGCTGTGGGTGCCGCGGAGCGTGGCGGACGCGGGCGGGATCACCCTCGGCTCGCGCGGCTTGGGCGGCACGCTGCCGCCAGTCACGGCCATCTACGCCGACGTGGCCGACCCGGTGTCGGGCTACTGGTGCTCCGAGCGGCAGCGGATCGTGCCCAACCCGCTGGCCACCGAGGGGGCGACGGCGGCGCCGATCTGGTTCCCCGACCGCGCCCGGTTCGCCGCCTACCTCGACCGGGAACACGCGGGCGAGGGTGCGGCGCTGTCGGTGCGGTTCCCCCGCCCGGTCCCGGGGACGGTCGACGACGCCGCGTCCGTGGTCGCGGTGGGCGCGGACCTGATCTCCCGAGTCAAGGGCGCGCTCAAGGCCGAGGGCATCGGGCAGAGCGTGGTCGGGTCGAACTACCTCGCCAAGCCGGTGGAGGTGGCCGGGAAGGCGTCGACGACGGTGTGGTCGGCCGTGCTGCCGCTGACGGTGATCTCGCTGCTGGTCGGGTTGGCCGGGGTGGCGGCGGTGACCGGGCAGTGGTGCCAGCGCAGGCAAGCGGAACTGCGGCTGCTGTGGGCGCGCGGGGCGGGACCGGCGGCGCTGGGCGGTCGGGCGGTGCTGGAGCTGGCCGCACCGCTGCTGGTGGGCACGGTGGCCGGGTTCGCCCTGGCCGGGGTGGCGCTGCCCGCGTACGCGCCGTCGCCGCTGCTCAACGACGGGACGGTGGGGACCGCGCTGCTGCTGGCGGCGGGCGTGTTCCTGGCCTCGCTGGCCGTGGTGGCGGTGGTGACTGGGGTGTGGGTGCACCGGACGTTGCAGGCCCCGGGCGGCCGGAACCGGGCGCGGGTGCTGCGGTGGGTGCCGTGGGAGCTGCTGGCCGCCGTGGCGGCGTACCTGACCTGGGCGCGGGTGCGGTCGCAGCCGGTGGAGCTGGCGTTCGCGCAGCCGCTGCCCAGGACGGCGGAGGCGGCGGGGTTGGCTTTTCCGCTGCTGGTGGTGCTGACGGTGGCGCTGGTGACGGTGCGGCTGGCGCGCTGGGGGCTGGCCGCGGCGCACCGGGCGCGGTGGTGGCGGGTGCCCGCGGCGCAGCTTGCGGTGCGCCGGTTGGCCGCCGCGGCCGGGTCGGCGGTGGGCATCCTGCTGGTGGGGGTGCTCGCGGTCGGCACGCTGACCGTCGGGGTGGGGGTCGCCGACGCGCAGGACGAGGCGTTGCAGACCAAGTCGGGCCTGTTCGTGGGCGCGGAGTCGGTGGCGCAGATCCCGCGCCGGGCGGTCGAGGCGGGGCTGCCCGCCGACCTGGCCGAGCACGCGACCGTGGTCGGGGTGGTGAAGTCGAAGCAGACGACGGTGCTGGTGGTGGACCCGGCGACGTTCACCCGGGGCGCCTGGCTGGGCGACCGGGACGCGGGCCGGGTGGCCGCGGCGCTGGCGGAACTGCGGCCGGGGCAGGCCATGCGGGTGGGCACCGCGCCGGGCGGGTCGGTGGAGCTGCCGTGGGTGGGTCGGGTGCGGACCGTGGCCGAGGCCGCGTCGTTCCCGCTGATCGGCTCCGGGATCGGCTACGTGGTGACCTCGGTGCCCGACCCGCGCGACGTCGCGGTGTGGCAGGCGTGGTCGGCCGAGCCGGTACAGCGGCTGACCGCCGGGCTGGGCGCGGCCGGGATCGACTTCTTCAACCCGCGTGGCCGGGCCGGGGCGCTCGACGGGCTGCCGTTCCTCACCGTGACCTGGACGTTCGACTTCGTCACCGCCCTGGGGTCCGTGCTGGCCGTGGTGGCCGCGGCGGCGCTGGTGCTGGCGGTGGAGGTGCGCAGGCGGCAGAACGCGCTGGCCGGGGCGCTGGCCACGCGGATGGGGCTGCGCCGCGGCGCGCTGGTGCTGAGCCACCTGCTGGAGCTGGGGTCGCTGGCGGGGGTGTCGGTGCTGGCGGGCAGCGCGGCGGGCTGGGTGTGCGCGGCGGTCGCGGCGCCGCTGCTGGACCCGTCGCCGTGGCTGCGGCCGGTCGCGTCGGCGCCGGACCTGCTGGGGCTGGTCGGGGTGACGGCGGGGGCCGCGGTGGCGGTGGTGGGGTTGATCTGCCTGTCGGCGGTGCGGTCGGTGACCACCGCCCGAGTCGGGGAGCTGATCCGTGGCTGAGCTGTACGAGGTGCGCGGGGTGGGCGTGGACTACCGCACCCCGGCGGGGGTGGTCTCGGCCGTGCGCGGGGTGAGCTTCGACGTGCCCGCCTCGGGGATCACCGTGCTGGCGGGACCGTCGGGGTCGGGCAAGTCGACGCTGCTGCGGGTGCTGGGCCTGATCGAACGGCCGACCGCGGGCACGGTGGCCCTCGACGGCGCGGACGTGGGCGGTCTGACCCACAAGCGCCGCCGCGCACTGCGGCGCGACCGGGTCGCGATGGTGTTCCAGGCCCCACCGGACAACCTGATCGGCCACCTGAGCGTGGGCGGCAACCTGCGCGCCGCGGCCGAGTCGGCGGGGCGGGAGGCGGACCTGGGTGTGCTGGAATGGCTGGGCATCCCGGGCACGCAGTCGTGGCGGGTGGACGCGTTGTCGGGGGGACAACAGCAGCGGTTGGCGTTCGGCTGCGCGCTGGCCCGCTCGCCGTCGGTGGTGCTGGCCGACGAGCCGACGTCGCAGTTGGACGCGGCGTCGGCGCTGCTGGTGCTGGACGTGCTGACCGGGTTGGCCGCGCGGGGTGTGCCGGTGGTGGCGGCCTCGCACGACAGCGAGCTGGTCGACCGCGCCGACCGGGTGGTCCGGCTGCGCGAGGGGGAGGTCGTCGGATGAGCCCGGTCCTGTCCGCCCGCGGGGTGACCCGCTCCTACGACCACCCCGAGGGCGCCGTCGAGGTGCTGCGCGGGGTGGACCTCGACGTCGCCGCGGGTGAAGTCGTGACGGTCTCAGGGCGTTCGGGTTCGGGCAAGAGCGCGCTGTTCGCGCTGCTGTGCGGTTTCGACCGGCCGGACGCGGGCACGGTGTCGGTGGGCGGCGCCCCGCTGCCCGCGGTGCCCGCGTGGGGCGACTGCGCGGTGCTGCCGCAGGCGATGGGGCTGGCGCACGAGCTGACGCTGGCGGAGAACGTGGCGCTGCCGCTGCGGTTGGCGCGGCGGGCCGGTGTGGACGACCGGGTGGCCGAGCTGCTGGCGGAGCTGGGGATCGGCGAGCTGGCCGACCGCTACCCGCCGGAGGTGTCCTACGGCCAGCAGCAGCGGGCGGCGCTGGCCCGCGCGGTGTCGATCCGTCCCCGGGTCCTGCTGGCCGACGAACCCACCGCGCACCTCGACCACGGCAGCGTCCCGGCGGTCCTGGGCCGGTTGCGCCGTACGGCGTCCGAGGGCGCGGCCGTCCTGATCGCCACCCACCACGACCTGGTGCACGCGATCGCCGACCGCCGCCTGGCCCTCGTCGACGGTCGGCTCACCCCGACCGGGTGACCCCCTGCCCGTAGGATCGTCGGCGATGCGACGGTACCGATGGCACATCTCCGTGCTGCTGCTGGTTGTCCTGCTCGTGGGCTCCTTCCTGGTGGTCGGCGGTCCCGACGACCCACCCGCGCCCCGCCCGCCAGACGGCGCCCCCCGGGTGGTCGTGGCGATGGGCGACAGCACCGTCTCCGGCGAGGGCGCCGGGGACTACGAGGAGGGCACCGACGGCGAGGACGGCGACTGGTGCCACCGCTCGGCGAACGCCTCCATCCACCGCACCGGCCTGACCGACGTGGTGGAGGCGGTCAACCTGGCCTGCTCCGGGGCGCCGTCGGCGCAGGTGGGCCTGGGCGACACCGAGCAGTACACCGAGGGGTCGCAGGCGCAGCGGCTGCGCGCCGTCGCCAGGGACAAGCGGGTCGTGGCCGTCCAGGTCGCGGTCGGCGCCAACGACGACCCCGGCTTCTCCCACGTCCTCGACGGCTGCGTGCAAGCCTGGTTCGACCGCGGAAAACCCGGCTGCGCCACCACGAACGACGACTGGCAATCCAAAGTGGACCGGATGGTCACCAAGGCCACCCGCGCCCTCGCCGACATCCGCTCGGTCATGCTCGACGCCGGTTACCAGCCCACCGACTACGCCCTCGTGCTCCAGTCCTACGCCGCCCCGGTGGCCCCCGGTGCCCGACCGGAACTGCTCAACCTCAACGGGTGCCCCCTGCGCGCCGAGGACCTGCGGTGGGTCAGCGAGACAGCGGTGCCGGTGATCACCGAGGGCGTGCGCCGCGTGGCCAGGGAGGCCGACGCCCGCTTCCTGGACCTGTCCCGGGCGGGGGTGGGCCGCGAGGCGTGCTCGCGCACCGACCCCAAGCAGGAGTGGTTCGCCCGCCTGGCCGTGCGCTGGTCGGACCTGCAACACGACGACCGCGCCGGGCACGCGTTGCAGGAGTCGTTCCACCCCAACGCCGCCGGGCACGCCGAGTTCGGCCGCTGCCTGGGCGAGTTCCTGCGCACCACCGACCGCGCCGCGGCCTGCCTGTCCGGCGCGGACGGCCACCTGCACCCGGCGCCCACCAGGTTTTGACCGGTCAGTGGCTAGTCTCGAACGCATGGACCCCTATCGCGAACTGGGCTTGGGCTACTCCACTGTGCGACGACCGGACCCGCGGATCGCGCGGGCGGTGTGGGCGGCACTGGGAGACGCGCGGAGCGTGCTGAACGTCGGCGCGGGCACCGGTTCCTACGAACCCGCGGACCGGGCGGTGCTGGCCGTGGAGCCGTCGGCGGTCATGGTGCGGCAGCGGGCGAGCGGGGCGGCGCCGGTCGTGCGCGGGGCGGCGGAGGCACTGCCGGTGCGGGGCGGGTTCGACGCGGCGATGGCACTGCTGACCGTGCACCACTGGCGGGACCTGGCGGCCGGACTGGCCGAGCTGCGCCGGGTGTCGCGGCGGCAGGTGGTGTTGACCTGGGACGTCGAGGTGATGGCCCGGCAGTGGGTGATCGCGGAGTACTTCCCGCAGGTCGCCGAGCGCGAACGCGGGCTGGCGACGGTGGACGCGGTCGTCGCCGGGTTCGGGGGTGCGGTGGAGGTGCGGCCGGTCGAGGTGCCGTGGGACTGCTCGGACGGGTTCCTGGCGGCGTACTGGCGGCGGCCGGAGGCTTATCTGGACGAGCGGGTGCGGGCGGGGATGTCGGGGATCGCGAGGCTGCCGTCGGGGGTGGTGGCGGCTGGGGTGGCTCGGTTGGCCGGGGATCTCCGGTCGGGTGCCTGGCACCGCAGGCACGCGGACTTGCTCGGCCGGGAGCGGCTCGACGTGGGCTACCGGCTGGTGGTGGCTTCCTGACCCGGGTGACCTGCGGTCGGGCCGTGGGCTGTCGTCCTCGTCGGCCTTGGCGGTGATCTGCCCCTGATCGCGCGCGGTGGAGACACCTGCGGCAAGAGCAGCAGGCCCCCACCGCGTGGGTGCGCGTGGCCTGGTACAAGATGTGCCGGGAAGGCGTTGACGAGGTCCTGCGCTGCGACTCGCGGAAGGAAGCGGTGCGAAGTGTTCCGCGAGGTCCCGGTGCTTCCGGTGGTGGTTCCCGTCGCGGCAGCGGTCTTCCTGATCCTGCTGTGGTACCTGCACAGCCGTGACCGCCTCTCGGCACCACGTGCCGCCGTCGCTCTCGCGCTCTGCGTGTACGCCGCCGGAGTCGTCGCGAACACGGTGTTCCCGATCTTCCTGGACAAGCCCGCCCGCAGCGCGCTGTGGAAGGTCTACCTCGTGCCGTTCGCGAACTACGAGGTCGGCGACGCGGTAACGAACATCCTGGTCTTCGTACCCATCGGGGTGCTCGTGCCGCTGCTCGTGGCCAAGGCTCCGTGGTGGCGCGTGGTGGCCGTGGCAGCGGCGTTCAGCCTGGTGATCGAACTGACCCAACTGGTCACCCGGAACCTCCTGGGCGGCGGTCACGTGGCCGACGTGAACGACCTGATCTTCAACACAGCAGGCGGTGCGCTCGGTTTCGGCCTGTGCTCCGCGTTGTCCCGGGTACCAGCCGCTGCCGCTCTCATCGACCGCTTCCGCTGGCGCTGACCCGCGTCCAGACGGCGGCGGCGGTCTTGGAGCCGGTGAACCCGCCCGGTCTTCGAGCCCGGGATTTTGTCGGTGGTCTCCGGCCTGCGGTTCGCCGAGTGGTCGGCGGCTGTGCCGGTGGGGTTCGGGGTGGTGGGCAGGCGGGTTGGGGCGGCGGTTGGCCGGACTGGCGGTGTAAGGGGTGGTTCTGCCCCGAGCCGGGGGCAGGCTGTGAGCAGCGGCACCGGAAATTCACCAAAACCGCAGGTAGGATCGGTTCAGTTGAGGTTCGGACCGGGTGAGGAGCGGTGCATGGCGGTGGTGGCCGAGGAGCCCGCGTTGAGCAGGCGGGGTGTCGCGGCGGCGATGGTGGCGCTGGGGTTGGGTGGGTTCGGGATCGGGACGACCGAGTTCGCCACCATGGGCCTGCTGCCGCAGATGGCCGACACGTTCGGCATCTCCATCCCCTCCGCCGGGCACGCGATCAGCCTCTACGCGCTGGGGGTGGTGGTCGGGGCGCCGCTCATCGCGGGGCTGGGGGCCAAGCTGCCGCGCAAGGGGCTGCTGATCGTGCTGGTGCTCGGGCTCGCCGTGGGCAACGGGCTCTCCGCGATCGCCTGGGACCCGACCTCGTTGTTGGCGGCGCGGTTCCTCGCGGGTCTGCCGCACGGCGCCTACTTCGGGATCGCCGCGGTGGTGGCCAGTTCCCTGGTGCCACCGCAGCGGCGGGGTACGGCGGTCGCCCGGATCATGATCGGCTTGACCGTGGCCAACCTGATCGGCGTCCCGGTGGCCACCGCGGCCGGGCAGCGGATCGGGTGGCGGGCGGTGTACCTGGCGGTGGCGGTGATCGCGGTCGCCACGGCGGTGGCGTTGTGGCGCAAGCTGCCGCACACCCCTGCCCCGCGCGACGCCGGGGTGGCCGCGGAGCTGCGGGCGTTCCGCCGCCCGCAGGTGTGGTTCGCCCTGGTCACCGGCATGGTCGGCTTCGGTGGCATGTTCGCGGTGTACTCCTACGTCTCCCCGTTGACCACCGAGGTGGCCGGGTTGGCCGCGGGGGCGGTGCCGTGGGTGCTGGCGGTGTTCGGCCTGGGCATGACCCTGGGCGCCACCATCGGCGGCCGCTTCGTCGACCGGTCGGTGATGGGCGCGGTGTTCGGCTCGCTCGGGGCGATGACCGCGGTGCTGGTCCTGTTGGGCCTGACGGCCTCGGTGCCGGTGCTGGAGTTCGCGTCGGTGTTCCTGATCGGGTTCGTCTCGCAACTGCTGGCCTCGGCGTTGCAGGTGCGGCTGATGGACGCCTCCCCGGACGCGCCGTCGCTGGCGTCGTCGTCGAACCACTCGGCGCTCAACGTGGCCAACGGCGCGGGGGCGTGGCTGGGTGGTCTGGCGATCGCGGCCGGGTGGGGGTACGCCTCGACCGCGTGGGTGGGGGTGGCACTCAGCGTGGCGGGTCTGGCGGTGGCCGCCGTGTCGGTGGCGGTGGAGCGGCGGAGCCGGGTGTCGGTGTGATGTGGTGGTTTCGTGCGGTGCGAGGTGGTGTTGGTCCGGCACGCGGAGTCGGTGGTGCCGCGCGCGGGTGGACCGGACGAGTTCCGGCGGCCGTTGACCGCGGCGGGGTCGGCGCGGGCCGGGCGGCTCGTCGGTGAGTTGGCGCTGAGCGGGGCGGTGGTGGTCGTCTCCAGCCCGTACCTGCGGGCGCGGCAGACGGTGGAGCCGCTGGCGCGGGCGGTGGGGGTGGGCGTGCGGACCGACCCGGCGCTGCGGGAGTGGGACTCCGGGCTGGAGCCGACGCCGGACTACGCCCGCCACTACGCCGCGAGCTGGGCCGATCCGCGGTTCGCCCGCCCGGGTGGGGAGAGCCTGGCGCAGCTCACCGAGCGGGCCACGGCGGCGCTGGTGGCCCTGGCCGGTCGGCACGCGGGTGCGACCGTGGTCGTGGGCAGCCACGGGACCTTCGTGGCGCGGGCGCTGGTGGGGTTCGGGGTGGCCGGGGTGGACTGGGAGTTCAGCCGGGCGATGCCGATGCCCGCGGTGTACCGACTGCGGTTCACCCCCGCGGGCGTGGCGGTGTCGGGACCGCTCAGCCGGTAGTGGGGCAGCGTTCCCGGAGGGTGGGGACGCCGTCGCCGTCGAGGTCGTCGCAGAAGGCGGCGCGGCCGGTCATGGCCATGACGAGGGCGAGGGTGGGGCCGGTGACGTGGGCGCCGGTGCCGGTGGTGAACGGGCCGTCGGTGGCGGTGAGGCGCAGGCCGGTGATGCGGCCCTTGGCGAGGACCACCTGGTCCGTGCGGGCGTAGTGGTCGGCCACCGCGGTGAGGGTGTCGATCGGGTGGGGGTGGCGCAGGCCGAGGGGGCGGCGGATGTCCGCGCCGTGGACGACGGTCTCGCCGAGCATGGCGGGCACCGGGAGCGGGGGTTTGGTGGTGCTGGTGGTGACGGCCCGGAAGCGGGCGAGGGTGTCGGCGGGGGTGGCGCCGAGGTGTTCGGCCAGGCGCAGGGCGACTTGGCGGTCGAAGTCGAAGCGGCAGCGGATGACACCCGCGAGCCAGCGGGGCCCGTTCAGGCTCGCCCCGGCGGTGAGGTGGGCGAGGACTTCCCGCACGCTCAGACCGGTGCACAGCGACGGGGTTCGCCACTGCTCGTCGCCCAGGTGGGCCAGGTCGGCGGCGAGGGCGGCGCGTTCGGCGTGGATCAGCGCCCAGAGGGGGTTGGCGGTCACGGGTTCTCCTTGTGGTCGTTGCCCGGTGAGACTGCCGGGGCGAGGCGGATTCATCGCCGCGCCGTGACGGCGGGTCAGCCCTCGCGCCGATCCGGGGTAGTCCTGGAAGTCGCCGCGCAACCGGCGGGGGGTCATCCGGTGCAGGCCGAAGCCGACCTCCTCCGGGTCGCACACGGCCGCGCCGGGCAGGCGGTGGCGCAGGTGGTGCGCGGTCTGGGTCTTGCCGCCGCCGAACGGGCCGTTGATCCACACGAGCACACCGCCCACGGTATACACAGCGGTGTGACGGACAGCGGTGTGCGGGTCGTCGAGCTGGACCTGCGCGACGACCGGGTCGCCGCGCGGGTGCACGCCGTGGGGTTGCGGGCCTACCGGGTGGAGGCGGACCTGATCGGGTTCGACGGCATCCCGGCGCTGGGCGAGTCGGTGGCGCGGATGCGGGCGCTGCCGCTGCGGTGGCTGGGGGTCGCGGCACCCGAGCCGGTGGCGTTCCTGGCCTACTCCGACGACGGTGTGGTCGACGTGGACCGGTTGTGCGTGGACCCCGGCTGGTTCCGCCGCGGGCTGGCCCGCGCCCTGCTGACCGCCCTGCTGGAACGCACCACCGGTGACGTGGTCGTGTTCACCGGAGCGGCCAACACCCCGGCGATCACCCTGTACGAACGAGCCGGTTTCACCCGCACGGGCACCGTGTCACCCGTTGCGGGGCTGACAATAGCCACGTTCCGCCTACAGCGCGGGTGAACGCCCCTCGTACGGGGTGGACAGCACGACGGTCGTCCGGGTCGATACCTTTGCCGATTCGCGGATCTTGCGAAGCAGCTCCTCCAGGTCCGCCGGGGTCGCCACCCGCACCAGCAGCACGTAGGACTCGTCGCCCGCCACCGAGTAGCAGGACTCGATCTCGGGGATGTGCTCCAGGCGCTGCGGGTAGTCGTCGGGGGCGGCCGGGTCGATCGGGGTCAGGGAGATGAGGGCGGTCAGCGGCAGGCCGATGGCGTGGCTGTCCAGGCGGGCGCTGTAGCCGCGGATGACCGCGCGCTGTTCGAGCCTGCGGACCCGCTGGTGCACCGCGGACACGCTCAGGCCCACGCGCTCGGCGAGGTCGGTGAAGCTGCACCGGCCGTCGGCGGCCAGCTCGCGGGCGATCGCCTTGTCCAGCGGTTCCAACTCGGCCATCAGCCCAGCACCACCAGCTCGTGCGGACGGGTGTTGAGCGGTTCCACGCCGGTGTCGGTGACGACCACGATGTCCTCGATCCGCGCACCCCACCGCCCCGGCAGGTACACCCCGGGCTCCACGCTGAACGCCATCCCCGGCTCCAGCACCAACTCGTTGCCCGCCACGATGTAGGGGTGCTCGTGCACGTCGAGGCCGATGCCGTGCCCCGTGCGGTGGATGAAGAACTCCCCGAGCCCCGCGTCGGCGAGCACCTCGCGACCGGCGGCGTCGACGGACTCGGCGCTGACCCCCGGCCGCACCGAGGCCACCGAAGCCGCCTGGGCCCGCCGCAGCACCTCGTAGGACTCGGCCACATCGGCGTCGCGCGGCTCACCGACGGCGTAGGTGCGGGTGCTGTCGGAGCAGTACCCGCTGGGCAGCGGCCCACCGATGTCGACCACCACCACGTCCCCGGCGGTGATCACCCGGTCGGACACCTCGTGGTGCGGACTGGCGCCGTTGGGCCCGGACCCGACGATGACGAACTCCGCGCTCGCGTGCCCCTCGGCGACGATCGCGGCCCCGATGTCGGCGGCCACCTCGGCCTCGGTGCGCCCGGCGCGCAGCCACTCCCCCATCCGGGCGTGCACCCGGTCGATGGCCGCCCCGGCCCGCCGCAGCTGCTCGACCTCGGCCGCGTCCTTGCGCATCCGCAGCCCCCGCAGCACCGGCCCCGCCAACGCCTGCTCGGCACCGGGCAGGGCACCGCGCAACCCCAGCACGTGCACAGCGGGCAGCATGTCGCCGACGGCCACCGCCCCCGGCGCCCCGACCAGGCGGGCGACGAGGGCGTACGGGTCCTCCCCGTCGACCCAGGTGGCGGTGTCGACACCGAGACCGGGCAGGTCGTAGGGGTCGTAACCGGCGGCCTCCAGCTTGGGCACCACCAGCACCGGCTCCCCCTCGGCGGGCAGGACCAGACCGGTGAAGCGCTCGTGGGACACCACGGTCCCGCCGAGCAGGTACCGCAGGTCCGACCCCGGGGCGATCACCAGCGCCCCCACCCCGGCCTCGGTGGCGGCGACCCGGGCCCGGTCCAGGCGGCCCCGCAACAGCTCGGCACTCGACATGCCGCCAAGCCTAGGGCCACCCCGCGGACCCGGCCCACCACCCTGAACCCCGCCTGCCACAGGACACCGGAAGCTGCCCCACCGGCACGACGGCCGCCCCCGACACAGCCACCGAATCACCGGCTCGGCCACCCCCGAGAACCGGCGGCCCGGCCGAGCACACCCACCCGGGCGCCGGACACCGGCGGCGTCGAGGTCCGTCCACACCGGTTGTCGGACCGGTGTGGGAGGCTCGCCGCGTGAGTGGACCCCTCGTGCTGCTGGACTCGGCGAGCCTGTACTTCCGGTCGTTCTACGCCCTGCCGGAGTCGATGACCTCCCCCGACGGCGTGCCGGTCAACGCGGTGCGCGGCTTCGCCGGGATGATCGCCCAGGTCGTGACCGAGCGGCGCCCGTCGCGGCTGGTGGCGTGCCTGGACGCGGACTGGCGCCCGGCCTTCCGGGTGGCGGCGATCCCCAGCTACAAGGCGCAGCGGGTGGCCGACCCGGCCGCCAACGCCGAAGAGGTGCCCGACACGCTGACCCCGCAGGTCCCGATCATCCTGGACCTGCTCGACGCCCTGGGCATCGCCACCGCCGAGGCCGCGGGCTACGAGGCCGACGACGTCATCGGCACCCTCGCCCACGCCGAGGCCGACGCCCCGGTGGAGATCATCACCGGCGACCGCGACCTGTTCCAGTGCGTCCGCGACACCCCCACCCCGGTCCGGGTGGTCTACGTCGGCCGCGGCTGGTCGAAGGCCGAGGTCATCGGCCCGGCGGAACTCGCCGCCCGCTACGGCCTGCCCGCCCACGGCCCCGCCTACGCCGACATGGCCGTCCTGCGCGGCGACCCGTCCGACGGCCTGCCCGGCATCACCGGCATCGGCGAGAAGACCGCCGCGAAGCTGATCACCCGGTTCGGCAGCCTCCAGGCCCTCGTCGACGCCGCGGCCGCGGGTTCGAAGGACGTGCCACCCCGGGTCCGCACCGCCCTCGAACGCGACGCCGACTACCTGACCAAGGCCCCCGTGGTGGTCGCGGTCGCCACCGACGCCGAGTGCGCCCGCACCGGCGACCCGGTGCTGCCGCACGCGGTGGCGGACGTGGACCGGGTCCGGGCGTTGCAGGAGCGCTGGGGCCTGGGCAGCGCGGTGGACCGCCTACTGAAGGCAATCACTCCACAGTAGACAGCGAGGTTCGGCGACCGGTCGGCTTCACCCGAAGCTCACCTGTTCAGTGGAGTGCGCGGATTCGGTGGATGGCTAGATTGGCTCGGGCGAGCGCCCATCACTGGGGATTGGGCGCGCATCCACTCTGGGGCATCACATGTCGAGAACTGAGGGCGGCTTCGGCCTGCCCAGAACCCGCTTCGCCCGACTGACCCGCCGCGCCGCACTGACCGCGACCGGTGCGGTGCTGGCCTCCGCGCTGCTCGCACCGGGTGTCGCGCACGCCTACACCGGCTACACCGTCAGTTGGGCCGGGGACAACACCTACGGGCAGGCGAACGTGCCCTCGGCCTTGTTCGCGGGCGCCACTGACATCTCGGCGGGCTACTACCACGCATTGGCGGTGAAGAACGGCGGTGTCCTCGCGTGGGGACGCAACTACGCAGGTGAGAGCACCGTGCCCGCGGCGGCCACCACCGGGGTGACCAAGGTGGCCGCGGGCTTCGGACACAGCTTGGCGCTCAAGAACGGCGGGGTGATCGCCTGGGGCAACAACACGGCTGGCGAGGCCACCGTGCCCGTCGCTGCCACGTCCGGGGTCGTGGCGATCGCGGCGGGTGCCCAGTTCAGCGCCGCGCTCAAGTCCAACGGCACCGTCGTGACGTGGGGCCAGGGCACCACTGCGCCGTCCGTCAGCAACGTCAAAGCCATCTCGGCGGGCTTCCACCACCTGCTGATGGTCAAGAACGACGGGACGGTCGTCGACTGGCTCTACAACGGGTGGAGCTCGGTGCCGAACACCACGGGCCTGCCGATCACCGCCGTCGCCGCCGGGTGGACGTCCCACATCGCCATGTCCGCGGACGGTCACGCCTTCGTGTGGGACGTCTCGACCGCCGCGACCCGGCCGATGCCCGCGACGTTCGGCGCCAACGTGCGGGCCGTCGCCATCGGGGCGGCCTACGCCACGGTCACCCACACCAACGGCGGCATCGAGGTCGTTCGCCTCGAAGACCAGTTCTCCGTCACCCCGCCCACGGCGTTGCAGAGCGGTGTCGACCGGGCGGTGATGTCCGTGGAACCGACGAACTTGTGGATCGTCGCCGTCAAGTAGAGCCCGAGTGGACAGTGCCTGCCTCCCGGTCCCCGGGAGGCAGGCCCGCGCCTCAGAAGAACGTGCCGGTCCACGCCGTTGCGGGCAGGGCGAACGCGGCGTCGGCGCGAGCCGCCGCTTCCGAATTGGCCACTCGGAGGCGGTTGACGCCGGCCAGGGCGGACACCGACCACCGGCCGAAGTAGAGCTGCGCCAACACGTCCACGTCCACCGACAGCTCCGGCTCGGCGTCCACCCGCTCCACACCGGACTCCGACACCCGGTAGACGCCGGTGTTGTCGGGCAGGAGTGCGTCGCGGACTTCCAGGGTCAGAGGGCCTCCCCACGAGCGGGCGGCCAGGGCCTCGGGCACGTCGACCACGCGCAGCCACAGGTCGTTCATGGGGACGACCTCGCGCACCGCCCGCTGGTCGACGAACATGGCCTCCACCGGCTCGTCCACCGGGCGCGACAGGACCTTGACCTCGTCGACCAGGTCGATCGAGAGCAGGAAGCGCCACAGGGCCACCACCGCCGCCGGGCTCGACCCCACCAGGTCGTCGACCTCCAGGGTGGCGTTGCCCGGTCCGTCGGGGCGGCGGGCGGTGAACACCGCGTACCCCTCGTCCCCGTCCGGGCCGGTGTGCACCGCGATCCGGGGGTCGCGACCGGTGCCGATGGGCCACCCCAAGCTGGTGCGCCACAGGGCGTCCGGTCGGGACATCGACCCCACCCGCGCCCGGCCGATCCGCTCGTAGAGGCCGGGCAGCACCTCCAGTGCCCGGTCGGTGTCGAGCAGCCGCACCTCGCCGGTCGCGGGCAGGTCCGGGTGGAACACCGCCCGGTCGCGCGCCACAGTGACCGTGTGGAGCCGGGTGGACACCCCGTACCCGAACCGCCCGTAGATCACCGGTTCGGTGGCGCGCAGCCCGGCGAACACCTCGCCCCGCGCGGCCACCTCCGCGAGCTGCGCGCGCATCAACCCGGTCAGCACCCCGCGCCGCCGGTGGTCCGCCCGCACCCCGACCCTGGTCACCGCCGCCAACCCGCGCAACTGCCCGCCGGGCACCCGCAGCCGCGAGCCCCACGACAGCGCCGTCCCGGCCAGCACGTCGCCCGCGAACGCCCCCCAGGTGCGCCCCGGTTCGAACGACTGCCCCACCAGCTCCCACTGCTCGTCGGTCGTCGGCGGCCGGTGCAGCGACCGCATGAACAGGTTCTGCGCCGTGCGCAGATCGTCGTCGGCCAGGGTGCGGATCTCCACGTCAGTCACGCCCCCGATCCTGCCCGGACGCGCCGAGGGCGCGCGACCGGAATTCCGGTCGCGCGCCCTCGGTGGGAAGAACCGCTCAGCCGTCGGACGGTGGGGCGACCTCGTATTCGCCCTCGTCGGAGCGCACGGTGATGTTGACCGTCTTCTTCTCGCCGCCGATGGTCACGTCGCAGGTGAACCGGGCGTCCTTCTTGACCTCCTGGTCGGCCGGGCACGACACCGA
>NZ_JAJCXD010000078.1:0-59701 GCF_021056305.1 Actinokineospora sp. PR83 | reverse complement strand
CCGCCCTTCTTCTCCGCGGGCGCGCCCGGGTACCCCGGGGGCATCCCACCGGGCTGCTGGGGCTGGTTCGGGTTGTACCCGCCGAACTGCTGCGGCTGCTGCCCCGTCGGCGGCCCGTACCCCGACTGCTGCGCCCCCGGGTACTGCTGGCCCGGCTGCTGCCCGGTCTGGGGCTGCTGCTGCGTGGGCTGGTAGGGCTGCTGCGGCTGCTGGTAGCCGTACTGTCCCTGCTCCGGCGGGTACGGCGACTGCCCCGGCTGCTGCGGGTACCCGCCGCCCTGCTGGGGGAACCCGCCGGACGGGGTGCCCGGCGGGTTGCCGCCCCCGTAGGGCTGCTGCCCCCACTGCTGCTGGGGGTCCTGCCCACCGGACGGCCCGTAGGGGCTGCTCATCGTTCGCCTCCGCCAGATCTGAGGTCACGCGGCCGGGTCCTCGCCCCGACTCCACCGGACACCTGGGCGCGATCAAACCACAGCGAGCGCCCGCGCACCCACCCGCATCCGACACGGCCACCAATCGGCCGAACCCACCACGGCCCGACCTCACACCGAGGTCACACACCCGCACCGGATCGTGACACCAAGATCACACTCCCCGAACCCCACCGGCACAGCGACGACCAGCCACCCGGAACCCCACCGACGCGGCAACCGACGACCCAACACACCGGCGGCCCGGCAACCGGGCACCCGAACGCCCACCGGCGCAGCCACCACAACACCTCGAACCCGGCAGGCGCAGCCACCGACTACCCGCACAGCCTGCCAACGGCCACCGGCCACATCGGCGCAGCAACAACCAGCCACCCCGAACCCCACCAAGCGCAGCCGCCGACCACCCTCGAAACCGCCGGCCCGGCTATGCGAATGCCCGGGTGGGTGGATGTGTTTGGGTGGGGGTGGCGATCATGTGCAAGCCTGTCTGGGCGGTGGGGCATCTCTTCAGCCCCACCCTGTCACGCTGGGCCGCATGATCGCCGTAGGGGCCCCGGCCAAGCACATCCACCCAGCCGGGCACCCACAACGAATTCCCGGGCTTTGAAACACGCCGCCCGAACACCGCCGACAAATCCCAGGCTCGAACCTGGCTGGAGACTCAGGTCGCCGCCAGAGCGACCACCCCGCGACGGATCGCGCGCACCGCCTCGTCCGCCGCCTTCCCCACCGGATCGCCCCTGCCGACCACCGTGCTGATCTGGTCCAGCAGGTCGATGACCTGCCTGCACCAGCGCACGAAGTCCCCGGCGGACAGCTCCAACCCCACCGACTCCGCCGCCGTGATGACCTTCTCCAGCGACTCCCCGCGCGCCCAGCGCAGCACCGTCCAGGCGAACCCGGGGTCGGGCTGCCGGGTCCGGTCCAGCCGGTGGTGGCGCTCGTCGGCCTCCAGCTCGGCCCACAGCCGCGCCGTCTCCGCGACCGCGTCGGCCACCGCGCCGCCGGGCAGCCGGGCCTCCATCGGCCCGTCGCGGCGGGCCTCGTACACCAGGCACGACACCACGGCCGCCAGTTCCGGCCCGGGCAGCCCCTCCCACACACCGTTGCGCAGGCACTCCGCGGCCAGCAGGTCGGACTCCGAGTACAGCCGCGCCAGCCGCCGCCCGTGCTCGGTGACCACCTGCTCCCCGGCCAGTTCACCCTCACCCGGCGCCAGGTAGCCCCGGTCCGCCAGCAGGCCGCGGATGCGGTCGAACGCCCGCGCCAGCGAGTGCGTCGTGGCCGCGACCTTGCGCTCCACCTGCTCGGTCTCGGCCAGCAGCCGCTGGTAGCGCTCCGCCCACCGGGCGTGCGCCTCCCGGTCCTGGCAGCCGTGGCACGGGTGCGCCCGCAGCGCCCGGCGCAACGCCGCCAGGTCCGCGTCGTCCGCGGCGCCCGACCCGCGCCGCCGGACCCGCGTCGGGGCCTCGATGCCGCTGGCCCGCAGCGTGGCGGCCAGGTCTCGGCGCGACTTGGGCGAGCGGATGTCCACCTGCCGCGGCAGCCGCACCCGCCCCAGCGCCGACACCGGCCCGGGGAAGTCCGCCACCGACAGCCGACCCGCCCACCGGTCCTCGGTCACCACCAGCGGCCGCGGCTCACCCGAGGCGTCGAGCCCCGGGTCGATCACGATCGCCAACCCCGACCGCCGACCCGTCGGCACCGAGATCACGTCGCCCTTGCGGAGCTGCTCCAGCGAGTGCGCCGCCTCCGCCCGCCGCACCGCCCCCGTCTGCCGCGACAGCGCCTTCTCCCGCTCGGAGATCTGCCTGCGCAGCGCCGCGTACTCGGTGAAGTCGCCCAGGTGGCACGTCATCGACTCGGTGTACCCGGCCAGCGCGTCGCGGTTGCGGTCGACCTTGCGCGACAGCCCCACCACCGACCGGTCGGCCTGGAACTGCGCGAACGACTGCTCCAGGATCTCCCGCGCCTGCCGCGCCCCCAACCGGTCGACCAGGTTCACCGCCATGTTGTAGCCCGGCCGGAACGACGACCGCAGCGGGTAGGTGCGCGTCGAGGCCAGCCCGGCCACCGACTTCGGGTCCACCCCGGGCTGCCACACCACCACGGCGTGGCCCTCGACGTCGATGCCGCGCCGCCCGGCCCGCCCGGTGAGCTGCGTGTACTCCCCCGGCGTCAGCTCCACGTGCGCCTCGCCGTTGTACTTCACCAACCGCTCCAGCACGACCGTCCGCGCGGGCATGTTGATCCCCAGCGCCAAGGTCTCGGTGGCGAACACGGCCTTCACCAGGCCGCGGACGAACAGCTCCTCCACCGTCTCCTTGAACGCGGGCAGCATCCCCGCGTGGTGCCCGGCGAACCCGCGTTCCAGCGCATCCCGCCACTCCCAGTACCCCAGCACGGTCAGGTCGGCGTCCGGCAGGTCCCGCGTCTTCGACTCCACGATCCGCCGCACCTCGGCGACCTCGTCCTCGGAGTTCAACCGCAGCCCCGACCGCGCGAGCTGCGCCACCGCCGCCTCGCACCCGGCCCGGGAGAACACGAACACGATCGCGGGCAGCAGGTCCGCCGCCCCCAGCCGCTCCACCACCTCGGTGCGCGACGGCGGCTTGAACCGCGGCCCCCGCGCCCCCGCCGCCCGGCCGCCCTTCGCCCGCGGGTTGTGCCACGGGGCGTGGACCCGCCCGACCTCCTCGGTGCGCCGCACCAGCGTCGGGTTGATCTTCAACTCCCCGCCGCCGTCGTCCCCGGCGAACAGGTCCATCATCCGCGACCCGACCAGCATGTGCTGCCACAGCGGCACCGGCCGGTGCTCGTCGACGACGACCGTGGTGTCCCCGCGCACGGCCACCAGCCACTCGCCGAACTCCTCGGCGTTGGACACCGTCGCCGACAGGCTCACCAGGTTCACCCACTCCGGCAGGTGCAGGATCACCTCCTCCCACACCGCCCCGCGGAACCGGTCGGCCAGGTAGTGCACCTCGTCCATCACCACGTAGCCCAGCCCCTCCAGGGCCGACGACTCCGCGTAGAGCATGTTCCGCAGCACCTCGGTGGTCATCACCACGACCGGCGCGCTGCCGTTGATCGACGTGTCCCCGGTCAGCAACCCCACCGACTTCGCCCCGTACCGGGCGGTCAGGTCGGCGAACTTCTGGTTCGACAACGCCTTGATGGGCGTGGTGTAGAAGCACTTGCGCCCCTCCGCCAGCGCCAGGTGCACCGCGAACTCACCGACCACGGTCTTGCCCGCACCCGTCGGCGCGCACACCAGCACACCGTGCCCCTCCTCCAGCGCTTCGCACCCGCGCACCTGGAAGGGGTCCATCTCGAACGCCAACTCGGCCGCGAACTCCGTCAACCGAGGACTGGCCGCCCGTCGCCGCGCCGCCGCATAGCGCTCGGCCGGGGACAGAGACCCACCAGGGGAGGAATCGGGAAGAGAACTCTCAGACACCCCACCAGACTTCCACACCACACCGACACTCGTCGCCCGAACTTCCGCAGCCCGCCACCACCCGCGCCGCCGGGAACGCTCAGCCCACCAGTTCCAGAGCCCCCGGCACGCACTCCACCACCACCGGCAACGGCCCCAACCGCTCCCCGTCCGCGTACGCCACCCACTCGTTGTCCCCACCCAACGACACCCGCCGCGCCCGCAGCACCCGCACCGCCGGGTGCCCCACGTGCGCCCCCGACCGGATCGTCGGCAACATCCGCACCAGGTCCACCCTGGACACCTCACCCACCACCGTCAGGTCGAACAGCCCGTCGGTCGGGTCCGCCTCCGGGCACACCGGGATCCCACCCCCGTAGAACGCCGTGTTCCCCACCGCCACCATCGTCGCCGCCAGCTCCAGCACCCCACCGTCGGTGTCCACCACCAACCGGCTCGGCCGCAGCGCCGCCAACTCCGCCACGATCGCCACGTCGTAGCGCCTGCGCCCGTGCGGCCACCGCATCCGGTTCACCCGCTCGTTCACCGCCGAGTCGAACCCCGCGCACAGCACGCTGGCGAACCACGCACCACCGGCCACCCGCCCCAGGTCGATCCGCCGCCGCGCCCCCACCCGCAACGCCGCCACCACCGCGTCCACCGCCGCGACCGGATCGGCGGGCATCCCCAGCGCCCGGGCCAGGTCGTTGCCGGTACCGGCGGGCACCACACCCAGCGGCACCCCGTGCCCGGCGCAGAACTGCACCGCCTGGTGCGCGGAACCATCCCCACCCAGCACCACCAACGCGTCGAGCCCCTCGTCCCGGGCGCGCACCATCAACGCCCGCGACCGCTCCACCGTGTCGGCCTCCACCACGGTCAACCGCGACGACACCGCGCGCAACCGCTCCGCCACCACCGGCGCCACCCGACCCGCCGCACCGTGCCCCGACGCCGGGTGCACCGCCAACGCCACCCGCAGACCCGCCACCGAACCCCCTCCGAGGACCCCGATGTCCACACCCGACCGGAACCCGGTCAGGTCACGTCGTCGAAGCCCCCACCTGGCTTGCCCGTCGGCTTCCCGCCCCGCAGCGGCGGCTTCGGCGGAACCTGCTGCCGCGTCGCCGGGTGCTGCTGCACCGGCTCCACCGGGTCCACCTCCAGCGGCGCCAACGCCTCCGCGGGCGTCGCCTCGTCGTCGGCCAGGTTCGCGTTCGGGTCCTCCGCGGCCTCCCGTCGCGCCTTGCGCCGGTCGTGCACCCGCGACAACTGCACCGCCACCTCGAACAACACCGTCATCGCCACACCCAGCGCGACCATCGAGATCGGGTCCGTGCCCGGCGTCGCGATCGCGGCGAAGACGAACAGCCCGAACACGATCCCCCGCCGCCACTTCGCCAGGTTCTCGTAGGACAGCACCCCGACCCGGTTCAGCATCACCACCAGCAGCGGCAGCTCGAAGCTCACCCCGAAGATCAGCAGCATCACCAGCACGAACGAGATGTAGTCGCTCGCGTTCAACGCCGTGATGAAGAACGACCCGCCGAAGGAGACCAGCACCTCCAGGCCCTGCGGGATCACGTAGAACGCCAACACCGCACCCGCGGCGAACAGCAGCGACGCGAAGATCACGAACACGGACGCGAACCGGCGCTCGTTCGCGTACAGACCGGGCGTGATGAACGCCCACACCTGGTACAGCCACCCCGGCGCGGTCACCACCATGCCCGCGGCGATGCCCACCTTGAAGTTCACCATGAACGCCTCGAACGGCTGCGTCTGCAGGAGCTGACACGTCCCGTTCGGCTCGAACCGCAGATTCGCGGGCAGCGCGCAGTAGGGCTGCTTGATGATGTCGCCCAGCGCGGGCACGGGTCCCAGCGGCGTGAAGAACCAGATGAAGCCGAACACCCCGCCGATGAGGATGATCAGGACGGCCAGGCCGAGCCGGTTGCGCAGCTCGTAGAGGTGGTCCTTCAACGTCATGGTGCCGTCGGGGTTGTGCCGGCGACTCTTGAGTTTCCTCTTCTCGCGGCGGCTTTCAGCCCGGCGGTGCGGATCGCGCGCCACCGTAGGGAACCGAACCTCTCAGTAGTCGATCAGACGGGAAGACCGGACCGGTTCAGCTGGCGTTCTTCTGCGCCTGGTCCTGAGCCGCCAGCTTGCGCTGCAACTCGTCGATCTCGGCCTTCATCTGCTCCGGGGACTTCTCCGGCGTCGACGGCGGCAACTGCGGCGCGGGCGCCTGCTGCACGGCGGGGGCGGCCTGCTCGGGCTTCACCTCCGCCTCGTCGTCGTTGCGCATCCCCTTGGTCTCGGCCTTGATGATGCGCATCGACTGGCCCAGCGAGCGAGCCATCTGCGGCATCTTCTTCGCACCGAAGAGAAGAATCACCACCACCGCGATGATGATGATCTCAGTGGCTCCGAGATTCATCGCTGTCCTCCTGTCTCGTCCCGCTTGGCCGATGGTACGCGCTCGGCGACGGCGATCCGCAAGGCCGCGGATCGCGCCCGCAACAACCCGGCCCGATCCCCGAACGCCGACCTGGCCGCCCCCGCCGCCGACCGGACCCGACCCGCCCCCCGCAGGAGACGGACCACGAACACGGTCACCAACCCCAACCCGACCAGGACGAGGGCAGCACTCGGCAGGTACGACACCCGCCAGAGCCTACCGGTACACCGGTAACCAACCGCACACCCTTGAGCATGCACAGCGGGGAAACTAGGTGGCCGCCAGGTGACGGTCCATCCGGGCTACCGCCTCCGCCGCCTGGCGGCGCAACCGCTCCGCCAACTCCACCGGCTGCTCCACCCGCACGTCACCACCGAGGCCCAGCAGCAGCCGCACCATCCACGAGGTGTCCGCGTACCGCATCGACACCCGCAACCGGCCGCCGTCGACCTCCTGCACGGCCTCCACCGGGTAGTACTCCGACACCCAGCGCGCGTCCGGCTCCAGCACCAGCGTCGCCGTGCGCTGGTCCGGCTCCGCCCGGAACAACCCCGAGGAGGTGTCCGTCGGCTCCGCGTACGGCGGCGGCGCCGCGGCCTCCTCCAGCACCACGGCCTCGTCGATCCGGTCCAGGCGGAACAACCGCACGTCCTCGGCGCGGCGGCACCACGCCTCCAGGTAGCCGCGGCCGTCGACGATCAGGATCCGCATCGGGTCCACCACCCGCTCGGTCATCTCGTCCTTCGACGCGGTGTAGTAGGTCATCCGCAGCGCCCGACCGGCACCCAGCGCCCGCTGCACCACCTCGCGCGCCTTCGCCGCCCCCGCGCCCTCGCGCACGCCCAGCCCCACCGCGACCCCCGCGGGCCGCGCCTGCCCGGCCGCCGCCTCGATCTTGGCCACCGCCCGCCGGATCGCGTCCGCGTCGGCCACCCCCGGGGTGTCCACCAGCGCCCGCAGCGCCACCAGCAGCGCCGTCGCCTCCGCCCCGGTCAACCGCAGCGGCCGGTTCATCCCGGCGTCGAAGGTGATCGTGACGGTGTCCTCGTCGAAGGAGATGTCGATCAGGTCACCGGGGCCGTACCCCGGCAGCCCGCACATCCACAGCAGCTCCAGGTCCTTGCGAAGCTGCTTCGCGGACACCCCGAAGTCCGCCGCCGCGTCGTCGATCCGGATGCCCGGCCGCGCCAGCAGGTAGGGCACCAGCGCCAGCAGCCGGGGAAGCCGGTCCTGCGCCCCGCTCACAGCCCACCCCCCGCGGCGGCGAGCAGCCGCTCCCGCACCGCCTTGGCCAGCACATCCGGTTCCAGCACCAGCACGTCCGCGCCGTACCCGGCGATCCAGCCCGCCGCCGTGTCCGGGAACGCCAGCTCCAGGTCCACCACGTCGCCCGGCACGCCGTCGACCTCGCGCCGCTCGACCACCTCGGCCCACCGCCGCACCCCGGCGCCCCGACCGTCGGCGACCCACAACCGCACCCCGGCCGGGGGCTGCGGCTCCCCGCCGGAACTGGCCACGAACTTCATCAGGTCGACGTCCTCGGGCCTGCTGACCTGCCCGGGCCTGCCGACCTTGCGCACCTCGCCCACCACCCGCGACAGCCGGAAGCAGCGGGGCGCCCCCCGGTCCCGGTCGTGGCCGACGACGTACCAGCGCCCCCGCCAGGACACGACGCCCCACGGTTCGAGCACCCGCTCCCGCAGCTCGGCGGGCGAGGGCCTGCGGTACTGGAAGGCCACCGCCTGCCCGGCCTGCACCGCCGCCAGCAGCGGGCCGAACGCGGGCTCGGTGGTGCGCACCTTCGACTCCACCATCGTCGGCGCGGCCTGGTCGACGTCCACCCCGGCGGCCCGCAGCTTGAGCAGGGCGCCGTGCGCGGCCCCGGTCAGCTCGGGCGAGTCCCACAACCGCACCGCGAGCGCCACCGCCGCCGCCTCGTCGGGGGCGAGGTCGATCTCCCCCAACTCGTAGTCGCGGCGGGCGATGCGGTACCCGTCGACGGGGTCGGCCACCTTGTTGCGGCCGATCTCCAGGGGGATGCCCAGCTCGCGCAGCTCGGTCTTGTCCCGCTCGAAGGTCCGGAAGAAGGCGTCGTCAGAGGGCGCGTCGGCGTATCCGGGGACGATCTTCCGGATCCGTTCCGCACTGAGGTACTGCCGCGTGGAGAGCAGGCACAGCACCAGGTTCACAAGTCGTTCGGCGCGTGCGACGGACACCAGCGCACCATAACGCCCACCCACCACCCGCTCGCACCCACCACGCCCGAACACGCGTGCGAACCCCCGCCAGTCACCCCAACGCGATGGCGGTCACACCCAGAGTGAGAAACCGCAGCTCGTGTCCTCCTTTCGTGGCGTCCTTTATCCGCCACTTCTCCGCTCTGTTGGGCGGGGACCACTGTTTTCGAGGATATCTTGATAGGAGATAGCTGATCTTTGAACTCGGTTGCGTGGAGGCCCACCGGGTGGCCGCGAGGGGGGAGCGGCCGTGAACCGGGGGGAAAGACACATGTGGGACCCGGCGAACGCCGCTATCGTTGATCGGGACGAGGGTGCTGATCGGCGGCACCCGGGTTTGGACAGGAACAGGCATGGCGACTGGCACCGTGAAGTGGTTCAACGCGGAAAAGGGCTTCGGCTTCATCTCCCAGGATGGTGGCGGGCCGGACGTGTTCGTCCACTTCAGCGCGATCCAGAGTTCCGGCTACCGCTCCCTGGAGGAGAACCAGCAGGTGGCGTTCGACATCACCCAGGGCCCCAAGGGTCCGCAGGCGGAGAACGTCGTCCCCTCCTGACCTGGTCCGACCAGGCAGGTCGCGCGTGAACGACTGAGGGGCCGCGTCACCCGACGCGGCCCCTCAGTCGTTCGAGCTGGTTCCTACAGCGAAGCGATCAGGCGCTCCACGCGCTCGTCCACAGCGCGGAACGGGTCCTTGCACAGCACGGTGCGCTGCGCCTGGTCGTTGAGCTTCAGGTGGACCCAGTCCACCGTGAAGTCGCGGCCCGCGTGCTGGGCGGCGGCGATGAAGTCGCCGCGGAGCTTGGCCCGGGTGGTCTGCGGCGGGGTGTCCTTGGCGAGTTCGATCTCGCTGTCGTCGGTCACCCTGGCCACCAGGTCCTTGCGCTGGAGCAGGTCGAAGATGCCCCGGCCGCGGCGGATGTCGTGGTAGGCGAGGTCGAGCTGGGCGACGCGGGGGCTCGACAGCTCCATGTCGTGCTTGGCCCGGTAGCGCTCGATCAGCCGGTGCTTGATGGCCCAGTCGACCTCGCGGTCGATCTTCGACAGGTCCTGGGCCTCGATCGCGTCGAGGACGCGGCCCCACATGTCGACCACGCGCTGCATCATCGGGTCCGGGGAGCGTCGGGCGACGTGCTCGACGGCCTTGGCGTGGTACTCGCGCTGGATGTCCAGGGCCGAGGCCTCGCGCCCGCCCGCCAGCCGGACCAGCCTGCGGCCGGTCAGGTCGTGGCTGATCTCGCGGATGGCCCGGATGGGGTTGTCCAGGCTGAAGTCGCGGAACTGGACCCCCTCCTCGATCATCTCCAGCACGAGGTGGGCGGTGCCGACCTTGAGCAGGGTGGTCGACTCGGACATGTTGGAGTCGCCCACGATGACGTGCAGGCGCCGGTACCGCTCGGCGTCGGCGTGCGGCTCGTCGCGGGTGTTGATGATGGGCCGGGAGCGGGTGGTGGCGCTGGAGACGCCCTCCCAGATGTGCTCGGCCCGCTGCGACAGGCAGTAGACGGCCCCGCGCGGGGTCTGGAGCACCTTGCCCGCCCCGGCGATGAGCTGCCTGGTGACCAGGAACGGCAGCAGCACGTCGGCGATGCGGGAGAACTCCCCGGCCCGGGTGACCAGGAAGTTCTCGTGGCAGCCGTAGGAGTTGCCCGCCGAGTCGGTGTTGTTCTTGAACAGGAAGATGTCGCCGCCGATGCCCTCGTCGGCCAGCCGCCGCTCGGCGTCGACGAGCAGGTCCTCCAGGATCCGCTCACCGGCCTTGTCGTGGGTGACCAGTTGGACGAGGTCGTCGCACTCCGCGGTCGCGTACTCGGGGTGCGACCCCACGTCGAGGTAGAGGCGTGATCCGTTGCGCAGGAAAACGTTCGAGGAACGCCCCCACGAAACCACCCGCCGGAACAGGTACCGCGCGACCTCGTCCGGCGACAGCCTGCGCTGCCCGTGGAACGTACAGGTCACGCCGAACTCGGTTTCGATGCCGAAGATCCGCCGCTGCATTCCCCCAGACTAGGCGCAAATCCCGACGCGGACCGTCTGCCGATCGGGGAGGTCCACAGCTTTGTTATCGAGCGCACCGTGACCGGCCGCTCACCCGGCCCCGCCCCACCCGGCGGGCGGTCACCGATTCGGGTTGAATCCACGATCATGTTCGGACGAGTGCGCAGGTCGGCCAGGAGCGTCGGCCGGGTCGACGAAGAGTTGATGTACCGCAGCGGGGCCCTGCCCAGGTCACCGCTGGACCCGGCCATGAAAACGCTGTCCACCTCGGCGAACAAGGGCAGGCTGTGGTTCGGCGTCGCGGCCCTGCTCGCGGTGCGCAAGGGCCCGACCCGGCGGGCGGCGCTGCGCGGGGTGGGCGCGATCACCATCGCCAGCCTGAGCGCGAACCTGGTGGCGAAGAACCTGTTCCCGCGCAGGCGCCCGGCGGCGGACATGCTGCCGGTGCACCGGCGGCTCACCAAGCGCCCGACCAGCTCGTCCTTCCCGTCCGGGCACTCCGCGTCGGCGGTGGCGTTCACCGCCGCCGTGGCCATGGAGGCACCCGCGGTGGCGCTGGCGCTGGCCCCGCTGGCGGCGGCGGTGGCGTACTCGCGGGTGCACACCGGGGTGCACTGGCCCACCGACGTGGCGGCCGGTTCGGCGATCGGCATCGGCGCGGCCTGGGCGACCCGGCACTGGTGGCCCAAGTCCGACCACGAGGGCCCCGCGCACACCGCCCACCACACCGAACTGGCCGCCCTGGACGCGGGCGAGGGCCTGTTGGTGCTGGTCAACCCCAACTCCGGCCCTGGCAACACCGACCCCGGCGACGACATCAAGCAGCTCTGGCCGAGGGCGACGGTGATCCACCCCTCCCCCGGCTCGGGCATCATCGAGCAGCTCACCGCCGAGGTCGAGGCCGCCGACGGCGCGGTCAAGGCCCTGGGCGTGGCGGGCGGCGACGGCACGGTGGCGGCGGTCGCGGCGGTGGCCGCGGACTTCCGACTGCCCCTGGTCCTGGTCCCCGCGGGCACCCTGAACCACTTCGCCCGCGACGTCGGCGTGGAGTCGGTGCAGGAGGCGGTGGAGTCCGCCGAGGAGGGCACCGGGGTGCAGATCGACCTGGCCGAGGTCCGCATCACCGACAACAGCGACGTCGAGCAGCGGTGGTTCGTCAACACCGCCAGCCTGGGCGGCTACCCGGAGATGGTGCGGATGCGCGAGCACCTGGCCGCCAAGAAGTGGGGCAAGTGGCCCGCGGGCGCGGTGGCCCTGGCCCGCACGCTGCGCACGGCCCAACCGATCCGGGTGGAGCTGAACGGCAGGCCGCAGTTCCTGTGGATGCTCTTCGTCGGCAACGGCACGTACTCCCCGAAGGGCTTCGCCCCGACGCAGCGGCCCGCGCTGGACACCGGCCTGCTGGACGTGCGCTACCTGCGCGCGGACCTGCCGTACTCCCGGGCCCGGTTCGTCCTGGCCACCCTGACCAGGACCCTCACCCGCAGCCACGTCTACCGCCAGCAGGACATGGCTGCCCTGGACGTGCAGCTCCTCGACGGCTACCGCCGCGTGGCCACCGACGGCGAGGTCGGCCCGCTGGGCAAGCGGTTCGAGTTCCGCTCCCGACCCCGCACGCTGTCGATCTACCGCAAGCCCTGACGGCACCGCGGGCTAGGACTGCGCCGCGCCTCGGGAGTGCTCGTCCCACCACGCGGCGAACAGCGGATTCGTGTCCGTGAGCTGGGCGTAAGCAGCCAGCAGCGCGGCCGGGGCGGCCTCGCCGAACGTGTTGTCGGCGTGCCACACCAGGACGATCTCCTGCCGCATGGGCGTGTTGCGCAAACCGCGGATGACCAGCCCTGTGCCCTCCCTGGCAACCGGCTTGGCCAAGGTCACCGCACCCGCCTGCACCAGCGCCCGGGTGGTGGTCGAGTCGGACAGCTCGTGGCGGATGCGCGGGGTGAAGCCGTGGGCGGTGCAGGCGCGGACGAACGCGGCCTGCTCCGGCCCCTCGGCCGCCGAGGGCAGCACCCACGCGTCCTGCGCCAGGTCGGCGAGGTCGATCTCCGGGGCGCCCGCCAGCGGGTGGGTCTCGGCGAGGGCGACGAACAGCGGGGCGCAGAACATCACGCGGCTGCGCAGCACCGGGGGCAGCGGGGTGCGGAAGCCCGGGTTGTCCTCCAGCACCGCCAGGTCCACCGTCCGGTCGACCACGCGGCGAATCAGCTCGGCGGGCTGGTTCTCGATGTCGATGGCGGCTTCCACGCCGTCGAGGCGGTCGGCGAGGGCGGTGGCGAACAGCGGCACGATGAGACCGGGTGGGCCGCCGACCCGGACCCGGCCCGCCGCCGCGGGGGCCAGGGTGCGGCTGCGGATGCCCGCCATCAGCTCGTCCACCTCGGCGAGCAGGACGCGGGCACCGGTCAGCACGTAGGCGCCGAGGTCGGTGGGGACCACACCGGTGGCGGTGCGGGCGAACAACAGGCCGCCCAGCCTGCGCTCCAGGCGCTGGAGCTGGGCGGTCAGCGCGGGCTGGGACACGCCGAGGCGCACCGCCGCCTTCGACAGGCTGCCCGCGTCGGCCACCGCGCGGATCACCCGCAGGTGGCGCAGTTCCAGCTCACTCATTCAGAAGTTATATGCCTTGACAGGGTGTGCGTGACAACTCAGGACCCATCCGTGGGAAGAACGGCACAATTTGTCGCACCCGGCGTGTGAAAACCGCGGCGGCGCCGTCTCCGGGTGAGGACTCCCCGACCGGAGCCGGGCCGGGCCCGGGTCAGGCGAGCAGGGCGGCGGTGGCCGCGGCGAGGCGGGCGCGGGCCTCGGGGTCGTAGGCCTGCTCGTGGGCCCTGGTGTCGGTGAACCGGTCGAAGTAGCGGCCCGTCACGGTCGCCAGGGCGGGGTCGACGACCAGGCGGGCGGTGGGGCGCAGGCCGTCCTCCAGGGTGGAGCGGGGGCTGATGCCCGCGTCGCGGACCATGGTGGTGTCCATCAGGGTCGCCGGGTGCAGGGCGTTGACCGTGACACCGGTGGGGCGCAGCCGCTCGGCCAGGTCGAACGTGGACATGATCATGGCCAGCTTCGCCCGGCGGTAGGCCAGCACGCCATCGTAGGAGCCGGTCATGGCCAGGTCGTCGAAGTCCAGTGGGGCCTGGCCGACGGAGGCGACGTTGACCACGCGCGCGGGGGCGGAGGCCACCAGCAGCGGGGTGAGCAGCGCGGTCAGCAGGTGCGGGGCCAGGTGGTTGACCGCGAAGCGCAGTTCGTGGCCCTGGGCGCTGGTCTCCCGCAGCGACGGGTCCGCGCCGAAGCCGACGGCGGCGTTGTTGACCAGCACGCCCAGGCGGGGCTCGGCGGCGGCGACCCGCTCCCCCAGCGCCCGGACGTCGTCGAGGTCGGCCAGGTCGGCGGGGTAGGTGCGCACCACCGCGTCCGGGGCGGCCTCGCGGAGGTCGGCCACCAGGGCGGCCAGCCGGTCGGGGTCGCGGCCGTGGAGCAGCAGGGTCGCGCCGCGCGGCGCAAGGTCCATGGCCAGGCCGCGGCCGAGTCCCGAGGTCGCCCCGGTGATCAGGACGACCTCGGTGAACGACTGCGGTGCGGTCACTCGGCCGGGTTCTCCGGCGGCAGTTCGACGTCCTCGATCGGCTTGGCCGGGGACTCGTCCTCGGCGGCCGGTTCGACGGGCAGCAGCGCGGTCAGCGCCGCCCCCTCGATCCGGCGGAAGGCGCGGCGCGGGCGGGTGCGGTCGAGGATCGCCACCTCAAGCTTCCCCGGCTGCGATTCGCCGCCGTTGCCCGCGCCCGCGGCCAGCGCGGTGAGGGCGATCCGGATGGCCGCGGCGAGGTCCTGGCCCTCGGCGTAGCCCTCCTTGAGGGAGGTGACGATCGGCTCGGTCAGCCCACCCATGACCAGGAACTGCGGCTCGTCGACGATGGAGCCGTCGTAGGTGAGCCGGTAGAGCTGGTCCTTGTCTGCGGTGACGCCGACCTCGGCCACGCACAGCTCGACCTCCATCGGCTTCACCTGCTCGGTGAAGACGGTGCCGAGGGTCTGCGCGTACACGTTGGCGAGTTGCCGGGCGGAGACGTCGCGCCGGTCGTAGGAGTAGCCCCACAGGTCGACGTGCCGGATGCCGCCGCGGCGCAGGCTCTCGTACTCGCTGTAGCGGCCCGCGCCCGCGAACCCGATGCGGTCGTAGATCTCGGAGACCTTGTGCAGCGTCGACGACGGGTTCTCGGCCACGAAGACCACCCCGTCGACGTACTTGAGCGCGATGACGCTGCGACCCCGGGCGATGCCCTTGCGGGCGTACTCCGAGCGGTCGCGCATCAGCTGCTCGGGCGAGGCGTACAACGGCATCGTCACGGGGCAGGCTCCTTCGTGCGGCTGGTGGTGCTGGTGCTGGTCATCGGGCTCAGCCGCGCGGCCGCTCGAAGCGGTCGCGGACCACGGCCTCGGCGACCGCGCCGATCTCGTCGTCGGTCAGGCGCACCGCGCCGTCCTCGGCGGTGATCGTCACGATGCTCGGGTAGATCCGCCGGGCGAGGTCGGGCCCGCCGGTGGCCGAGTCGTCGTCCGCGGCGTCCCACAGGGCCTCCACGGCCGTGCGGACGGCCGCGTCGCGGTCGCTGTCGGGGTTGTAGAGCTTCTTGAGCGCCGACTTGGCGTAGGTGGAGCCGGAGCCGATCGCGTAGAAGCCCGCGCGCTCCTCGTAGCGGCCGCCGGTGACGTCGAAGGAGACGATCCGCCCGCCCCGGGCCGGGTCCTCGGCCTCCACGTCGTAGCCGACGAACAGCGGCAGCACCGCCAGGCCCGCGAGGGCCGCGTCGAGGTTGCCGCGCACCATGCTGGCCAGCTTGTTCGCCTTGCCGTCCAGCGACAGCGAGACGCCCTCGATCTTCTCGTAGTGCTGGAGTTCGACGGCGTAGAGCCGGACCATCTCCACGGCCAGGCCCGCGGTGCCCGCGATGCCGACCGAGGAGTGGTCGTCGGTGATGAAGACCTTCTCGATGTCCCGCTGCGCGATGACGTTGCCCTGGGTGGCCCGCCGGTCGCCCGCGACCAGGACGCCACCGGCGAAGGTGACGGCCACGATCGTGGTGCCGTGCGGGACGTCCTGGCGGGGTTCGCCGCCGCGGATGTCCGCGGTGCGCCCGCGGCCGGTGCCCCCGGGCAGCAGCTCGGGGGCCTGGGCGCGCAGGAAGTCGGTGAACGACGAGGTTCCGGCCGACAGGTGGGCGGGCGACAGCGAGGAGCCGAGCCCGCTTCGGGACGAGGTGTGTTCCATGCCTTCTTTCGTTCCTGTCGCGGAGGTGGGGGGAGCCCGGACTGCCCGGACTACCTACTCGCCGCCCTTTTGCACGTACGCCCGGACGAAGTCCTCGGCGTTCTCCTCCAGGACGTCGTCGATCTCGTCGAGGATGGCGTCGGTGTCGTCACCGAGCTTCTCCCGGCGCTCCTGGCCGGCGGCGGTGGTGTCGTCGACACCCTCGTCGCCGTCCCCGCCGCCCTGCCGCTGCGTCTGCTCCTGGGACATGTCGCCTCCCGGTCGTGGCTGGCCTACCCCGAACCCTACCGATACCCACCGACATTCGTCGCGGTCCGCGCCGGGTCCGATTTCGGCTCCCGGCGAAATCCCGGGTGGTCAGCGCTTGGCCGCGCCGGTCAGCGCGTCGACGAGCTCCTCGGCGGTGTTCGCCGCGTCGAGCAGGGCCCCGACGTGCTGCTTCGTGCCGCGCAGCGGCTCCAGCGTGGGGATGCGCACCAGCGACTCGCGGCCGAGGTCGAAGATCACCGAGTCCCAGGACGCGGCGGCGATCGCGTTCGGGTAGCGCTCCAGGCAGCGGCCGCGGAAGTAGGCGCGGGTGTCCAGCGGCGGGGCGGTCACGGCCGCGCGCACCTCCTCCTCGCTGACCAGGCGCTTCATCGAGCCGCGGGCGACCAGCCGGTTGTAGAGGCCCTTGTCCAGCCGCACGTCGGAGTACTGCAGGTCGACCAGTTGCAGGCGCGGGGAGTTCCAGTTGAGGCCGTCGCGGGCGCGGAAGCCCTCCAGCAGCCGCAGCTTCGCGGTCCAGTCGAGCCGGTCGGCGGTCTCCATCGGGTCTCGGCGCAGCTCGTCGAGGACCTTGCCCCAGGTGTCGAGCACGTCGAGGGCGACGCGGTCCACGTCGGCGCGGTCGAGGTGCTCGGCGACCATCTCGTGGTAGGCGTGCTGGATGTCCAGGCCGGTGAACTTGCGGCCGTTGGCCAGGTCGACGGTGGCCTTGAGCGTGGGGTCGTGGCTGATCACGTGCACCGCGCGGACCGGGTCGGCCAGCTTGAGGTGGTCGAAGCGGACCCCGGTCTCGATCATGTCCAGCACCAGCGCGGCGGTGCCCACCTTGAGGTAGGTGGACGTCTCGGCCAGGTTGGCGTCGCCGATGATGACGTGCAGCCGCCGGTACTTGTCCGCGTCGGCGTGCGGCTCGTCGCGGGTGTTGATGATGCCGCGCTTGAGCGTGGTCTCCAGGCCGACCTCGACCTCGATGTAGTCGGCGCGCTGGGAGAGCTGGAAGCCCGCCTCGTCGCCGGAGGCGCCCAGGCCGACCCGGCCGGAGCCGCAGACGACCTGGCGGGAGGCGAAGAACGGGGTGAGCCCGGCGATCACCGAGGTGAACGGGGTGCTGCGGGCCATCAGGTAGTTCTCGTGGGTGCCGTAGCTGGCGCCCTTGTTGTCGATGTTGTTCTTGTAGAGCTGCAGCCGGGGCTGGCCGGGGACGCTGGCCGCGCGGATCGCGGCCTCCTCCATCACCCGCTCCCCCGCCTTGTCCCAGATGACCGCGTCGCGGGCGTTGGTGACCTCGGGCGCGGAGTACTCCGGGTGCGCGTGGTCGACGTAGAGCCGGGCGCCGTTGGTGAGGATGACGTTCGCCGCACCCAGGTCCTCCACGTCGGGGTCGGTGGGCGCCATGCCGGGGACCCCGAGGTCGAAGCCGCGGGCGTCCCGCAGCGGCGATTCCACCTCGTAGTCCCAGCGCGCGCGCCGGGCTCGGGGGATGTCCGCCGCCGCGGCGTAGGCCAGCACGACCTGGGTCGATGTCAACACCGGGTTCGCCGTGGGGTCGCCCGGCACGGAGATGCCGTACTCGACCTCGGTTCCCATGATCCGCCGCATGGGCCCAGCCTACGGGTCCGGACCGACACCACCGCCGTGAGCCGCGATGCAGTTCGCGCGGCCCGACCGGGTTCACCGCTCCCACCGGGTGTCGCTGCCGTCGGAGCCACCGGTGGCACCGTCGGCACCACCCGATCGGGCTATCGCGTCCACGCAGGCGAGCCCGGCACGGGACCGTGTCCACGTCCTCCCGGCTCGCCCGCCCTACCTGTGGCGCAGCAGGTGGCTACGCGGGCTCGCGGGAGAGGGCCTGGGCCGCGACCGGTGCGAGGCGGGTGATCGCGTCGCGCGCGGCCTTGGCCGTTCCCGCCTCCACGGTGACGGCGGTGAGCAGCCGCCCCCGGCTCAGGACGACCGTGCAGCTAACCCGGGCGGTGCCGCTGGCGCACCAGGTGAGCCTGCTGTCCGCGCCGGGCACGGTGGCGAGCTTCGGCCCCTCGTCGATGAGGTACCTGGTGCCCCGCACGGTGAAGGAGGTGCAGTCCAGGGCGGCCCTGGCGGCGTCGAGCGCCTCGGTGGCCTCGGCCTCGGTCGGGGTGTGCACGACGACCTGGCGCAGCGTGGAGCCCTTGCTGTAGCGCCAGCTCGTCTTCCCGCCCGCGTCGGCCCGCGCCCCGAGGTCGATGGCGCAGTCGGGCAGCGTGATCGCCACCGACGCGGTGGGGGCCTCGACCGGGGTGACGTTCTCCTCGGCCAGGTCCTGCGCGGTCAGGTAGACCGCCGTGACCGCCTCGGCGGGCGCGGGCCCGGGCGGGGTGGTCGTGGTCGGGGCGGGTGGGGTGGTCACCGGGGCCGCCGCGGCGGACTCGGTGGTCGGGTCCGCGTAGTAGGTGTAGAGGTCGTTCGGCCGGTTCGAGCACCCGGCCAGCAGGGTGGCGGGCAGGGCCGCGGCGCAGGCCGCGGCCAGCGCGTGCACACGACGCACAGTCGTCCTCTGGGGGGTTCGGCGGCGGGGAGTACCGGCAACTTACCGCCAGCGATCAACACCCACCCGATCGGGGGATTCAGTTCCAGGCGAGTGACGCCCGGGCAGCCCAGTACTCCCCCGGTTCCCCGGCGAGGTCGGGCAGCTCAGGGGCGGTCAGGTCGGCCGCGGCGAGGTTGGAGCGCAACTGGGCGGTGCTCGCGGGCCCGAGCAGGACGACGTCGGCCCACGGGTTGGCCAGCGCCGCGGCCAGCGCGACGGCGTCGGGGGTGGTCCCCGACCGCTCGGCGGCCTCGGCGACGGCGGCGGGCGGGTCGACGGCCAGCCTGCCGTTGGCCAGCGCCTCCTTCACCGTCACCTCGACGCCCGCGGCGTGGGCCTCGGCGAGGGCGGCGCCCGCGGAGGTCTCCAGCGGGTTCCAGGTGGACTGCACGGCGTCGAACAGCCGCACCCCGCCCCGCTCCAGCTCCAGGCCCCGCCGCACGGTGTCGGCCTGGGCCGGTCCGGAGGTGGAGAACCCGAGGCGCTGCCCGGAGCCCGCCAGCTCGGCCAGCGCGCCCAGCAGCGCGTCGTCGGTGAACAGTGGACTGTCCACGGTCAGCGAGTGCACCTGGTACAGCGCCACCCGGTCCCCCAGCAGGGCGCGGGTTTCGGCGAGCTGGGACCGGAAGCGGTCGAGGGTGTGCTCCTTGACCTCGTGCACCGGCGCGTCCACCCGCCAGTCGCCGACGTAGGCGTAGCCCCACTTCGACGTGGCGGCGACGTCCGCGTGCCCGCGGGCGGCCAGCCAGCCCGCGAGGAACTCCTCCGCGCGGCCGTAGGAGCGGGCGGTGTCGACCCGGCGGAGCCCGGCGGCGTACGCGGCGTCGAGCACGTCCCAGGTGGCGGCGCGCAGCTCCGCCACGCCCCGGGAGGCCGGGAGGGCGCCGTCGCGGCCGAGGTTGATGTAGGCGGGCCTGCCGAGGGCGGCCAGGCCGAGGGCGAGCCTGCTGAGCGTGGACACCCCCCGATTGTGCCCCGGACAGGCCGACAGGCCCCGCACGCGGTGCGCGGGGCCTGTCGGGAACGCCTGCTGCTACAGGTACTGACCGGTGTTGTTGGCGGTGTCGATCGCCCGCCCGGTCTCGGTGTTCTTGCCGGTGACCAGGGTCCGGATGTAGACGATGCGCTCGCCCTTCTTGCCGGAGATGCGCGCCCAGTCGTCGGGGTTGGTGGTGTTGGGCAGGTCCTCGTTCTCGGCGAACTCGTCGACGATCGCGTCCAGCAGGTGCTGCACGCGCAGACCGGGCTGCTGGGTCTCCAGCACGGACTTGATCGCGGACTTCTTCGCCCGGTCGACGATGTTCTGGATCATCGCCCCGGAGTTGAAGTCCCGGAAGTACAGGACCTCCTTGTCACCGTTGGCGTAGGTGACCTCCAGGAACCGGTTCTCGTCGGTCTCCTCGTACATCCGCTCGACGGTGTGCTGGATCATCGCGTCGATGCAGGTGGAGCGGGAGCCGCCGAACTCGGCCAGGTCGTCGGCGTGGATCGGCAGGTTGGCGGTGAGGTACTTGGAGAAGATGTCCTTCGCCGCCTCGGCGTCCGGCCGCTCGATCTTGATCTTCACGTCGAGCCTGCCGGGTCGCAGGATCGCCGGGTCGATCATGTCCTCGCGGTTGGAGGCGCCGATGACGATGACGTTCTCCAGGCCCTCGACGCCGTCGATCTCGCTGAGGAGCTGGGGGACGATGGTCGTCTCCACGTCCGAGGACACACCGGAGCCGCGGGTCCGGAAGATCGAGTCCATCTCGTCGAAGAACACGATCACCGGGGTGCCCTCGGAGGCCTTCTCCCGCGCGCGCTGGAAGATGAGCCGGATGTGGCGCTCGGTCTCGCCCACGAACTTGTTGAGCAGCTCGGGGCCCTTGATGTTGAGGAAGTAGGACTTGGCGTCCTTCGGGGCGCTGTCGCCCCTGGCCGCCGCGACCTTCTTGGCCAGCGAGTTCGCCACCGCCTTGGCGATGAGCGTCTTGCCGCACCCGGGGGGGCCGTAGAGCAGCACGCCCTTGGGCGGGCGCAGCTCGTACTCGGCGAAGAGGTCCTTGTGCAGGAAGGGCAGCTCCACGGCGTCGCGGATCTGCTCGATCTGCCGGAACAGGCCGCCGATGTCGTGGTAGTCCACGTCCGGGACCTCCTCCAGCACGAGGTCCTCGACCTCGGCCTTGGGGACCCGCTCGTAGGCGTACCCGGACTTGGCGTCGACCAGCAGGGAGTCGCCCGCCTTCAGCGGCGAGTCGGCCAGCGGGTCGGCCAGCCACACGACGCGCTCCTCGTCGGCGTGGCCGACCACGAGCGCGCGGGTGGGACCTTCCTCGTCGTCCGAGGTGAGCAGCTCCCGCAGTGTGGACACTTCACCGGTGCGCTCGAACCCGCCGCCCTCGACCACGGTGAGGGCTTCGTTGAGGCGCACCGACTGACCACGTCGGAGTGTCCCGGATTCGACCGCGGGCGAGACCGATACCCGCATCCGGCGCCCGGCGGTGAAGACGTCGACCGTGCCGTCCTCGAACTGCTCGAGGAACACGCCGTAGCCGCTGGGCGGCTGGGCGAGGCGGTCCACTTCTTCCCGCAGGGCCAGCAGTTGGCTTCGCGCCTCGCGCAGCGTGTCGACCAGCTTGGAGTTCCGCTCGGTGAGCTGACTCACCCGCTCGGAGGCCTCCGCCAGTCGCTGCTCGAGGAGCCGCGAATGCCGTGGGGATTCCGTCAGTTTCCGGCGCAGCAGAGCGACTTCCTCTTCGAGGAAACGGATCTGCGCTGCTTCCGACCCACCGGGGCGCTCGGCCCCCAGGTCAGGCGCGTCTCCGTGCTCACCATCGGCGTTCTCTGGCCGACTGCCGGGACGATCGTGCTGCATGTCGGCACCTCCTCCCGAACTCGTACCCCCACGGTACCGGCGATCACCGACAAGGACAGAGCATCCGGAGGTCGGAACTTGCGTGTCACCCCGTCGCAACACCCGCCGGACGGCCGACCGGATGCCGCCGCGCGGCCCCCGACCGCTACCGTGCGTCGGGGCACTAGGCCAACCGCGCGCGCTCGCCCGGGCACGCAGTGCGAGAGGCGACCCGGCCACGACTACCCAGGGGACGACCCGATGACCAACCCTCCGCAGCAGCCGGGACCGCACGGCGAACAGCCGGGCCAGTTCCCCTCCTCCGGTTCGTTCCCGCAGCAGCAACCGGGCCCGTACGGGCAACCGTCCGGCCCGTTCCCGCAGCAGCCGGGCCAGTTCGGGCAGTTCCCCGGGCAGGCACCCGCGCAGCCGGGGCAACCGGGGCAGCCCGGCGGGCCGCTCCCCCAGATCGATCCCACGACCGGTCAGCCCTACGGCTGGCAGCAGCCCCAGCAGGCGGGTTATCCCGGTGTTGGTGGCTACGCAACGCAATCGAACCCCTACGGCCTTCCGAGTGACGCTTTTTCACCCCGCCCGAAGCGCTCCGCACTGCCCTGGGTGCTCGGCATCGGCGGCATCGTTGTGATCGGCATCACAGTCACTCTGGTCCTCGTCCTGACCGGTGGGACGGACCTGACCACCCCGCGCGGCACCGCCGAGGCCGCGCTGGCCGCCACGGCGGACGCGGACCACGAGGCATACAACAAGCTCCTGTGCGACCCCGACGACGCCGTGGGCGCCACCGAGATCGGCCGGTTCGAGAAGCCGAGGATCGTCGGCGACGTCACCGAGGACGGCGACCGGGCGACGGTGAACTTCACGGTGGAGTACGAGGGCGAGCCCCGCAACGGCCGCGTCCGGATGGAGCGCAAGGCCGACGGCACCTGGTGCGTCGACCGGTTCTCCGCCGTCCGCTGAGCAGGGCCGTTCCCGCTCCGCCACCCGTCCGGGGCTCCCCCGCCCCTCCCCGGCCGCGGGCAAATACGATGTGGTTGCATCCCGAAACCCATTCGGGTGACTTCCGGAGGGAACGCGACGGCCCGCGGGCCCGTCCATCCGACACGGCCACACACCGTCGCCGCACGCGGCACGAGCACTACGAGTCAGGGGCGAGCATGACCTATCCTCCGCAGCAGCCGGGACCCTACGGCCAGCAGCCGGACCAACCCGGCGGTTGGGGATACGGCCAGCAACCGGGTGGGCAGGGCGGGTACGGCCAAGGCCAGGGCGGGTACGGCCAGCCGAACACCGGCGGCTTCGCCCAGCAGGACCCGTACGCCGCACCGGACCCGTACGCCCAGCAGACCGCCTACCAGGGCGTCGGCGGCTTCCCCGGCGGACCCGGCGGGCAGCCGCCGAAGAAGTCCAACACCGGGGTGGTCGTGGCCATCGTCGCCGCCGTGGTGGTGCTGCTCGGCGGCGCGGGCGTGGGCATCTTCTTCCTCACCCGCGACGACGACCCCGCCACCGCGCAACCGGGCACCAGCACCAGCGCGGGGCCGACGTCGGAGGACAACAGCCCGACATCGACCAGGAAGACCGCCACCTCCAAGACCGTCAAGCCCTCGGACACCTCCGGCCCCGCCGAGGTGGTCGAGGAGTACATGAGGGCCTACGAGTCCAAGTCCTTCTCCGCCGTGGTCGGCAAGGCCTGCGAGGCCTACAAGAAGAAGTACGGCACCGACACGACCTCGCTCGAGGACGAGCTCAAGCCGTACAAGATCGAGGCCACGCCGGGCGACGAGCCCACGGTGACCGGGAGCATCGCCTCCGGCGGCTTCAAGCTCAACCTCACGACCGACACCGGGACGACGTCCGAGGTGAAGATCGAGATCAAGATCGTCAAGGAGTCCGGGACCTGGAAGTTCTGCGGCGAGAAGACCTGACAGCTCGGCGGCGCGACGGGTGAGCAGCCCGTTCGCCGAGTTCAGGCGGGTCTCCGGCGCGGGTGCCGGATGATCCACGAAGCCCGCGGGCCCGCGTATCCTCCGGGTACGTCCGGCCCGGGGGCCTCCCCGGCACCTGTCGCGACACGTGGCGCAACCGGTGACCGTGACCGGTGACCAACGAGGAGTCTGGGTTCGATGACCTACCCACCGCAGCAGCCCGGGCCCTACGGCCAGGACCCGTATGGGCAGCAGAACAACCCGTACGGCCAGCAGCAACCGCAGCAGCCCTACGGCCAGCAGCAACCGGGCGGGTACGACCCCACCCAGCAGTACCCGCAGGGCGGCGGGTACGACCAGACCCAGCAGCAGTACGGCGCGCAGGACCCCTACGGCCAGCAGCAGCAGGACCCGTACGGGCAGCAGGGTCAGTACGGGCAGCAGCCCGGCCAGTACGGGCAGGACCCGTACGGCGGTCACGGCCCCGGCGGGCAGCCGCCGAAGAAGTCGAGCACCGGCAAGATCATCGCCATCGTCGCGGCCGTGGTCGTGGTGCTCGGGGGCATCGGCACCGGCATCTTCTTCCTCACCAGGGACGGCGACGACGGCAACGGCGGCACGGCGGCTCCCCCGGCCGCCAGCAGCACCGAGGCGCCCACGACGACGAAGAAGTCCACGCGGACCACCGCCTCGGAAGAGGAAACCACCACCAAGAAGAAGACGACCACCACCACCGCGGGCGGTGGCGGTGGTGGCGAGGCCGGTGGCGGCGGCGAGGACATCAAGGCCACCGGCGCGAAGTACGCCCAGGCGGTCAACGACGAGGACGAGGCGACCGCCAAGTCGCTGACCTGCGACGGCTCCCCCGGCATCATGTACACCAGCGTGGCCCCCAACGGCGGCAAGGTGACCGTGGTGGGCGAGCCCACCACCTTCGGCGACTCCGACGGCAAGGTCGACACCAAGGTGACGGTCGCCTCCAGCTCGCCGATCGACTTCCCGATCGTGCTGAAGAAGGGCGCGAAGGGCTGGTGCGTGTCGATCTGACGCGCTGACCACGGCACACGAGGAGGGGCGGACCGGATTCGGTCCGCCCCTCCCGCGTCTTCCGCCACCGCCCCCGGCCGCCTACCGTATGGACTACGCCGAACCGGGAGGGCCGGATGACCGAGCAGGCACCGCACCGCCGCGGCGTCGCCACCGCGGTGGTCGCCGGTGGGCTGCTGGCCGCGGTGGCCGTGGCCATCGCCTCCACCTCGGGTGAGGACGCCCCCGACTCCACCGGCGCGACGCGCACCCTCGCACCGACCGACGACCCGGCCCTGCGCGCCCTCACCGACCGGGCACTCGCGGCCATCAACGACCGCGACCCCGACGCCATGCGCGCCGTCAGCTGCGACCCGGCCAGGGTCGGCGCGTCCGACGGCGCCCCGCCGGACGCGCACGCGGACCTGGTGTCCTACCCGGCCGTCGACGGCTCCACCGCGGTCGCCCAGGTGGCGGTCACCGCCGGGGGCAAGACCTCGACGGTGCCGCTGACCCTGGAGCTGCGCTCCGGGACCTGGTGCGTCCGCTAGCCCTTGCTGGGCCTGCGCTGCGGCTTGGGGGCCACGACGCCGTCGGCGAGCTTGCGGCTGGTGATGAGGAACGCCGTGTGCCCGATCATCCGGTGCTCCGGGCGGACCGCCAGGCCCACCGAGTGCCACGGGCGGATCAGCGTCTCCCAGGCGTGCGGCTCGGTCCAGCAGGTCTGCTCGCGCAGCGCCTCGGTCACCCGCGAGAGCTGGGTCGTGGTGGCCACGTAGGTCACCAGGACCCCGCCCGGGATGAGGTGCTCGGCGACGGTGGGCAGCATGTCCCACGGGGCCAGCATGTCGAGGATGACCCGGTCGACCTCACCGGTGTGCGTGGCCAGGTCGCCCAGCTTGAGCTCCCAGTTCGGCGGGTGCTCGCCGTAGAACTGGACCACGTTGCGCTCGGCGTGCACGAGGTGGTCCTCGCGGATCTCGTAGGAGGTCACCGTGCCGGTCGGGCCGACCGCGCGCAGCAGCGAGCAGGTCAGCGCGCCGGACCCGGCGCCCGCCTCCAGCACCCGGGCGCCGGGGAAGATGTCGCCCTGCATCACGATCTGCGCGGCGTCCTTCGGGTAGATCACCTGGGCGCCGCGCGGCATGGACAGCACGTAGTCGCTCAGCAGCGGGCGCAGCGCCAGGTAGGAGGTGCCCGCCGCGGAGCTGACCACCGACCCCTCCGGCTGCCCGATCACGTCGTCGTGGGCCAGCGCCCCCCGGTGCGTGTGGTACTTCTCCCCCGCCTCCAGGACCAGGGTGTAGTGCCTGCCCTTGGGATCGGTGAGCTGAACCCGGTCCCCCACCTCGAACGGGCCACTGACCTTCCGCACCGCCACCACGCCTCACCTTCGCCAACACCTGAACGACAAGAGATGGTGGCAGACGCACCCGGGGCACCCGGGTACCGGTCCTCCGCAGCCGGTCGCGGGGCCGGTCTCAGGGGCGGTTCTCCAGGGCGGCGCGCAGGTCGTCGCGGTGCAGCACCCCGGAGGGGCGGCCGTCGTCGTCGACCACGACGAACTGCCAGGCCGCGGTGGTGTGCACGCGCTCGGCGATGTCCTCGCCGGGTTCGGAGGCGAGCAGGACCGACTCGGGGCGGATCGGCTGCGCGGCCTGCTCGGCCGGGCTGAACGGGGACACCTCGGCGAGCGCGCGGGCGGCGGTCTCGTCGAGCAGCCCGGCGGCCACGCCGTCGGCCCGGACCAGGACCACCCCGCGCCCGGCCGCGGCGGCCAGCGCGTCGGCCACCGGGCTCTCCGCGGGCAGTTGCAGGACCGGTCGCACCAGGTCGACCAGCCGCAGGCCCGGCGGCCACTCGCGGTGCTGCTCGGAGGCCAGCTCACCACCGGCCCCGGCGACGACGAACCACGCGGTCAGCAGGCACACGCCCAGCCGCAGCCACCGGTCCTGGCTCCCCTCGGCCAGGCCCCACAGCGCCCACAGCACCAGCAGCGCGGCGACGACCCAGCCGCCCAGCACGGCCGCCCTGGTCCCGGTGCCGCGGCGGCCGGTCAGCGCCCACACGCCCGCGCGCAGCATCCGCCCCCCGTCCAGCGGCAGGCCGGGCAGCAGGTTGAACACGGCCACGGCGGTGTTGGCGAAGGCGCACTCCAGCACCAGCAGCCACACCGGCCCCTCGGGGGGCATCACCAGCAGGCCGAGCCCGCAGGCGGCGGCCAGCAGGATCGACACCGCGGGTCCCGCCGCCGCGACCACGCCCTCGTGCGCGGGCCTGCGCGGCGTCCGGGAAATCTCGGACAGCCCGCCGAGCAGGAACAGCCGCAGCCTGCGGACCGGCAGCCCCAGGCGCAGCGCCACGACGCAGTGCCCCAGCTCGTGGGCCAGGACGGACACGCCGAGCAGGACGGCGAAGGCGGCGGCGAGCAGGATCGAGGTGAGCGCGGACGCCCCGGGCATCAGCGTGCGCACCAGCGGGGCGTAGAAGACGACGACGGCCAGCGAACCCAGCCACCACGAGGGCGCGAGCACCACCGGCACGCCGCTGTAGCGGAACAGCAGCAGACCACCATCGCGCTCGCGGGCGGTCGGGTGGGCGGCGCTGGACACCTGCCACAGCCTAGGGCCGCTGGTGTGGGGCGGCAGTGATCCACGGGAAGTCCCCCGATCAGGGTGGACCCCGTGACGCGAACGGGTGGCCGACCACCCGCCGCCCGACACCGGGCAGCGGCCACCACCGAGGGTGGCGGTGGCCGGAACTGTCGGTGGCCGTCGCTAGGGTTCACCCCATGGCAGTCGGCACGGAGAGCACCAGCGGCGCGAACGGCACCGACAGCACGAGCACGGGCGGCACGGCGACGGCCAGGCGCGCTCGACGCAGGCCCGCCCTGTCACCGTCCCGGGCGAGCGACTTCAAGCAGTGCCCGCTGCTCTACCGGTTCCGCGCGGTCGACCGGCTGCCCGAGCAGCCCACCAAGGCGCAGGTGCGCGGCACGGTGGTGCACGCGGTCCTGGAGCGCCTCTACGCCCTGCCCGCCGAGGACCGGCTCCCCGCCGCCGCCCACGACCTGCTCACCCCCACCTGGACCGACCTCCTCGCCGAACGCCCCGAACTCGCCACGATCTTCGACGACGCCGAGTCCGCCGAGGAGACGGCGGCCTGGCTCGCCACCGCCGACGGCCTGATCGATGGCTACTTCGAACTGGAGGACCCCCGCAGGCTCCAGCCCGACGCGTGCGAGCTGATGGTGGAGACCGAACTGGAGTCCGGCGTCCTGCTGCGCGGTTTCATCGACCGCGTGGACGTGGCCCCCACCGGCCAGATCCGGGTGGTCGACTACAAGACGGGCGCGGCGCCGAGGGAGATCGGCGAGGCCAAGGCCCTGTTCCAGATGAAGTTCTACGCCCTGGCCCTCTGGCGCCTGCGCGGCGTGGTCCCCAGCCGGTTGCAACTGATGTACCTGGCCGACCGCCAGAACCTCGCCTACGCCCCGGACGAGGCGGAGCTGTCCCGCTTCGAGCGCACCCTCGACGCCATCTGGGAGGCCATCCTCCGCGCGGGCAAGACCGGCGACTTCCGCCCCAACCAGAGCAAGCTCTGCGGCTGGTGCTCCTACCAGGCCGTCTGCCCCGCCTTCGGCGGCACCCCACCGCCCTACCCCGGCTGGCCCGAACCCGACCCCGGCGAGGAAACCCCCCTCGACCGAGCGGATTAGCCCCCGCCCGCAAAGCCGGTCGACCACCCACCCGACAACCAGCCACCCAGGACCTCACCGGCGCAGCAACAACCAGCCACCCCGAAAACCGCCAGCCCGGCTACGAAAATGCCCGGGTGGGTGGATGTGTTTGGGTGGGGGTGGCGATCATGTGCAAGCCTGCCTGGGCTGTGGGGCATCCCTTCAGCCCCACTCGGTCACACTGGGCACATGATCGCCATAGGGGCCCCACCCAAACACATCCACCCAGCCGGGCACCCCAGCGAAAGACCGGCTCTGAAAGCGGGCGCACCCAAACAGACGCACCCACCGAAGGCACGCCCCGACAGTCAGCAGACCGTCCACAGAAGAGTGATCAGAGCTGGCGGTAGACGTCTTCCAGCGTGATGCCGCGGCCGATCATCAGCACCTGCACCCGGTACAGGAGCTGCGACACCTCAAGGGCCAACTGCTCGTCCGACTCGTGCTCGGCGGCGATCCACACCTCGCCCGCCTCCTCCAGGACCTTCTTGCCCTGCGCGTGCACGCCCGCGTCCAGCGCGGCCACGGTGCCCGAGCCCTCCGGGCGGGTCCGCGCCCGGTCGAGGAGCTGGGCGAACAGTTCGTCGAAGGTCTTCACGGTCGAAGATCCTGCCATCACCGGCGGTCACCGGGCCTCACCGGGTGGCGGGCACCAGTGCCCGCAGGGCGTCGGCGTCGAAGCCGATCAGGGACTCGCGCAGCACGCGCCGCTCGCCGCCGGGGACGTCGACCTCGCACGGGACCACCACGGTGACGCAGCCCGCGGCGACGGCGGCGGCGGTGCCGGTGGGCGAGTCCTCCACCGCGACGCACTCGGCCGGGTCGACGCCGAGCAGGCGGGCGGCCTTGAGGTACGGGTCCGGCAAGGGCTTGTTGCGGCCGTCGACCTCGTCGCCGGTGACGGTGACGTCGAAGAACTCGCGGCCGATCACGTCGAGGGCGATCTCGGTCAGCGGGCGCTCGGTGGAGGTGACCAGCGCGGTCGGCAGGCCCGCGGCGCGGACGGCGCGCAGGGCCTCGGGGGCGCCGGGGCGGAAGCGCAGGTCGGTGGCGAACAGGTCGGCCATGCGGGCGTCGATCCAGCCCACCGCCTCGCGGATGTCGTCGGCGGACGGTTCGATCCCCGCCTGCGCGAACAGCAGGGCCATGGTCGTGGGGACGTTGCTGCCGATCATCGCGGTGCGGGTCTCGGCGGCGAGGGTGAAGCCGAGGCGCTCGGCGAACTCGTAGAGCGGGATGTCCCAGAGCTTCTCCGAGTCGAGCAGGGTGCCGTCCATGTCCCAGAGCACGGCGGCGGGCAGGGCGGGATCGACGCGCTGGCTCGGCATGCCCCCACCCTACGATCCGACAACGCCAGTACGTCCACCCCAGGAGACCATCCCGACACGAGCCACCCCGACACGCCGCCAGCCACTCCCGACCGGTGATCTCCCCCGATCGGGGGTGGGCCCATCGGGCAGAGCGCCGTTTCCCCCGCACCACCCGACACGCCCGGCCAGCCACTCCCGACCGGTGATCTCCCTCGATCGGGGGTGGGCCGTAGGCTGGGCCAGTGACCGATCCGGACCCGCACATGGCCGCCGACCGCGAGCCCAGCACCGAGCCCTTGGAACTCGTCGACCCCGTCATGGTGGCGGCGTTCGAGGGCTGGAACGACGCGGGCGACGCGGCGAGCACCGCCATCGAGCACCTGCAGCTGACCTGGGACGCCAGCCCCCTGCTCGAGTTGGACCCCGACGACTACTACGACTTCCAGGTGACCCGGCCCTCCGTCCGCATGGTGGACGGGGTGACCAGGCGGGTCGAGTGGCCCACCACCCGGCTGTCGGTGTGCCGCCCGCCCGGGTCCAACCGGGATGTGGTGCTGGTGCACGGCATCGAGCCGAACATGCGGTGGCGCTCGTTCTGCGCCGAACTGCTCCAGCACATCGAGGACCTGCGCATCACCACCGTGGTGACCCTGGGCGCCCTGCTCGCCGACACCCCGCACACCCGGCAGGTGCCAGTCACCGGCACCGCCTACGACGCCACCTCCGCCGCCCGCTTCGGCCTGGAGCGCTCCCGCTACGAGGGGCCGACCGGCATCGTCGGGGTGTTGCAGGACGCGTGCGTGCAGGCGGGGGTGCCCGCGATCTCCATCTGGGCGGCGGTGCCGCACTACGTGTCGCAGCCGCCCTCGCCCAAGGCGACGCTGGCGCTGCTGCACCGCGTGGAGGAGATCCTGGACGTGGAGGTGCCGCTCGGCGCGCTGCCCGAGCAGGCCGAGGAGTGGCAGGCCACCGTCAGCGAGATGGCCGAGGAGGACGAGGACGTGCGCAACTACGTCCGCGCCCTAGAAGAGCGCAGCGAGGCCGACGACACCCTGGGCGAGGCCAGCGGCGAGGTGATCGCCGCCGAGTTCGAGCGCTACCTGCGCAGGCGGCGGCCGGGGCCCGGCCGCGGCGGGTCGGGTCCGGGGCCGACCGGGGTCTGACCCCGGTGGGACCGGCCGAGGCGTGATCCCGGCGGCGCCTGCCGGGGTGTGACCCGGGCGGTTCCGCCCGCGGGCCGGTCGGGCCGCGCGGGCGGTTCCGCGGCTGGGCTCCCAGGCGCCGGGGGACGGCGTCCCGGGAGCGGTTCGGTCGGCCCCGACCGGTCCACCGGCCCGGTCCACCGCGAACCGGGCCGGTCAGCCCCGATCGGGCTGCGGGACCGTCAGAGCAGGACGCCCAGCAGCGAGTCGACGGCGGTGCGGACCTTGCCCGGGGCCGTCTGGTCGGAGCCGGGCTGGGCCGCCCAGGCGTCGACCGCGGCGATGACCGCGGGGGTGTCCAGGTCGTCGGACAGGTGGTCGCGGATGCGGGCGACCAGGTCGTCGGCGGGGGCGCCGCTCGGGGCCGACACCGCGGTGCGCCAGCGGTCGAGGCGGGCGAGGGCGGTGTCGAGGATGTCCTGGGTCCAGGAGCGGTCCTCGCGGTAGTGGCCCGCCAGCAGGCCGAGCCGGATCCCCATCGGGTCCACCCTGTCGGCGCGCAGCCGGGAGACGAAGACCAGGTTCCCCCGGGACTTCGACATCTTGAGGCCGTCCAGGCCGATCATCGCCGAGTGGCCGTAGTGCCGGGCGAAGGGGTGCTCGCCGGTCAGGGCCTCGGCGTGCGCGGCGCTGTACTCGTGGTGCGGGAAGATCAGGTCCGACCCGCCGCCCTGGAGGTCGAAGGTCATGCCCAGCCGGTTGAGGGCGATGACCGAGCACTCCACGTGCCAGCCGGGGCGGCCGGGGCCGAGGTCGCCGGGCCAGCTCGGTTCGCCGGGGCGGGCGCTGCGCCACAGCAGGGCGTCGAGCGGGTGGCGCTTGCCCTTGCGGTCCGGGTCGCCGCCGCGGGCGGCGAAGAAGCGGTCCATGGTCGGCTCGTCGTAGTTCGACTCGTAGCCGAAGCGGCCGGTGGCGGTGTGGTCGAAGTAGACGTCGGGGTACTCCTCGTCGTCCACCCGGTAGGCGGAGCCGTCGGCGAGCAGCTTGCCGACCGCCTCGACGATCTCCGGGATGGCCTCGACGGCGCCGACGAACTCGCGCGGCGGCAGCACCCGCAGCGCCTCCATGTCCTCGCGGAACAGCGCCGTCTCGCGCATCCCGAGCACGACCCAGTCGTCGGAGTCCCGCTCGGCCCGCTCCAGCAGCGGGTCGTCGATGTCGGTGACGTTCTGCACGTAGTGCACGTCGTGGCCGTTGTCGAGCCACTGCCGGTGAACCAGGTCGAAGGCGAGGTAGGTCGCCGCGTGCCCCAGGTGCGTGGCGTCGTACGGGGTGATCCCGCAGACGTACATGGTGGCCGTGCGGCCCGGGGTGGTCGGCCGGATCTGCCCCGACGAGGTGTCGAACAGGCGCAGCGGCCGTGGGGTTCCGTCCACCTTGGGCACCGGGTGGGATTGCCAGGTCTGCATGACCCCGACAGTAACGGCAGCTCCCGGACACGAGAGAGGTGTCGCACTGGGCGGACGGCGGTGGGCCATTCGGGTAGTAGGGCTGTAATGGCCGTCACAGCCCTGTCAGGCTAGTCGAGAATCCCTCAAGGTGGGCGGACACGGCCCACCGGACGGAATGAGGTGAGGTCGATGACCACTCCCGGCACGGACGACGGGACGACGGGCCGGTACCTGGTGCTGCTGGAGGACGACTCCGTGGCCGCCGGGACCCGGGAGCTGAACCGGATCGCCGGGATCGATGTGGCCGCCACCGCGGACGCCACCGGGTCGGGCGCGGACCTGCGGGGCGCGAGCGGGCTGGTGCTCGACCGGCTCGGCGTCGCGGTGGTCGACGCGGACCCCGACCAGGCGGAGGCACTGGCCCGGGCCGCCGCCGGATCGGGACCGATCGCCGGGCTGGAGCGGGAACGGCGGGTGCGCGCCATCACCGCCGAGGAGGTGCAGACCGCGGTCGCGGTGGACGAGAGCGTGTTCACCTGGGGGTTGCAGGCGGTGGGGGCGCAGCTGAGCACGGCGACCGGGGCGGGGATCAAGGTCGCGGTCCTCGACACCGGGTTCGACTTGGCGCACCCGGACTTCGCCGGTCGGCAGGTCACCGCCGAGTCGTTCGTGCCGGGGGAGAGCGCGCAGGACGGCCACGGGCACGGCACGCACTGCGTCGGCACCTCGTGCGGGCCGCGCGAACCCGGCGACGGCCCCGGCTACGGCATCGCCTCGGCGGCGGAGGTCTACGTGGGCAAGGTCCTCAGCGACGGGGGTTCCGGGTCCGACGGCGGCATCCTGTCCGGCATCGCCTGGGCGGTGGAGAACGGGTGCGCGGTGGTGTCGATGTCGCTGGGCGCGGCGACCCAGCCGGGGCAGCCGTTCTCCCGCACCTTCGAGCGGGTGGCGACCAGGGCGATGGCGCAGGGCACGCTGATCGTGGCGGCGGCGGGCAACGAGTCCGACCGGCGCACCGGCGCGATCGCCCCCGTCGGGCACCCGGCGAACTGCCCGTCGATCCTGGCGGTGGGCGCGGTCGACGCGGCCGAGGCGATCGCCTACTTCTCCTGCGGCACGGTGGACCGGATCGGCTCGGTCGACGTGGTCGGGCCCGGGGTGGACGTGCTGTCGTCGTGGCCGATGCCGCTGCGGCACAACCGGATCAGCGGCACCAGCATGGCGACCCCGCACGTGGCCGGGGTGGCGGCGCTGATCGCCCAGGCCACCGGCGCGCGGTCGTGGGCGCTGTGGGCCCGGCTGACCCAGTCGGCCATCCGGCAGCCGCTGCCCAGCACCGATGTCGGGGCGGGTCTGGTGCAGGCCCCGTGATCGACCCGGGTCCGTTACGGGTGCTGGTGACCGTGGACGACGACGGCATGGGTCGGCTGCCGGACCTGGTGGCCGACCTGCGCGCCGTGGGCCTGGCGGTGGACACGGTGCTGGAGCACGTCGGCGTGGTCACCGGGTCGATCGACCCGGCGGGCGTCGCGGGTGTGCGCGCGGTCCTCGGCGTGGAGGACATCGAGCTGGAACGGGCGGACTGGGGGTTCTAGCGCCCCTCGGCGAGGGCGGCGGCGAGCGCGGCGAAGTCGTCCTCGGTGCTGTGGGTCGTGGCGCCGACGCGGACGTGGGCGGCGCCGTGCCAGTGGATGATCGGCACCTCGACGCCGCGGGCGCTGAGTTCCCCGTAGTAGCGCGCGGCGTCGTCGAAGTCGGCGACCAGCCCGGAGGGGAGGGCGACGAGCCGCATGAGCGGGGCGTGGTGCGCGCTGACCTGACCGGGGGCACCGAGGGCGTCGGCGACGAGGCGGACGCCCCGGTCCAGCAACGCCGAACTGGCCGCGACCGCGTCCCAGCCGCCCACGGCACGCCAGTGGTCGAAGGCGGCGGGCAGCGCCATCCAACCGGAGTAGTCGCCGGTGCCCGCGTGGTCGAACCAGCGCGGGTACCCGGCCGGGTGGTCCCAGGACGGCACGAGCGGGCGGACCCGGTCGCGCCACGGCGGGGCGATCCACAGCCCGGCGCTGGTGCGCGGGGCGTAGGCCCACTTGTGCAGGTTGCCCGCCCAGAAGTCCACGCCGAGCAGGTCCGGGCGCTGGTCGAGGTGACCGGGCACGTGGGCGGCGTCGACGAACACCGGCACCCCGCGCTCCCGGCACACCTCCGCGACCCCGGCGACCGGCAGCACCAGCGCGGTCGGCGAGGTGATCGCGTCGACGACCACGAGCCGGGTGGCGGCGGTGAGACCACCCGCGAACGCGGCAACGACCTCGTCCGGCCCGGCGTCGGCGGGGAAGTGCACCACGCGCAGCCGGGCACCGACCCGGTCGGCGGCGGCCTGCGCGGCGATCGCCACGGCGCCGTAGCCGTGGTCGGAGAGCAGGATCTCGTCGCCCTCCCCCAGCGGCAGCGAGGCGAGCACGGTCGCGGCGGCCTCGGTGGCGTTGCGCACCAGCACCACGTCGGCGCCGAGGAACGCACTCGCCGCCTCCCGCGCCTCGGCGATCAGGGCGGGGGTGTCGACCCGGTGGAAGCGCATCGGGTTGGCGTCGGACGCGGCCCGGAACCGGGCCTGGGCCTCGCGGACCCCGACCGGCACGATGCCGAAGCCGCCGGGGTTGAAGTGGCGCACGGCCGGGTCGAGGGAGAAGGTCACCGCCCCATGCTGCCTGCCGGACCGGGCCCGGGGCCACCGCGTTTCCGGGCAGTGGACTCAGCAGGCGGCGGGCGGTGGGTCAGTGGCCCGGTGGGGCGGGGTCGGGGAGGTTCTGGTGGTCGCCCGCGCGGACGGCCTGGCGGATCTGGTCGATGTTCTCCCGGAGCAGGTCGGAGATCAGTTCGTCGGTGCGGGGGTCGGCGAGCATCTCCAGGACCACGCGCAGCACCGCCTCGGAGACCGCGCCGACGACCTCGTCGTGGAAGGGGAGGCGGCGGAGTTTGCCGACCTGGGGGTCCTCCTTCAGCTTCTCCAGGACCATCTGGCGGATCTCGGCCCGATTCTCCTCCAGTGCGCTGGCGATGTTGCGCGCGTAGTGGCCGGTGCGCAGCACGGAGACGACCTCCTCCAGCACGGCCACGGTGAGCGGCTTCTTCACCACGTCGATCAGGACGCCGCCGAAGCGGCCCATCGCCCGGTGGGCGAGTTCCTCGCCGACGGAGCGGTCGACCGGGCGCTGGAGCCTGGTCAGCAGGGTCACCACCCGCACGACGCGCAGCAGGCGGAAGGCGCGGACCAGGACGTGCGCCCAAGGGATCATGCCGATGACGTCGTACCAGTTGAGCAGGACGAACCGGCCGGAGAAGCCCGCCAGCCGCCACCGCCAGAGGAACTCGACGGCGAACACCGCGCAGAACGCCCAGTCGATCCGGACGATCAGTTCGCCGACGTGGGTGGGCGGGTTCCACAGCGCCCGGTAGACCAGCAGGGCGACCGAGACCACGGCGAGTCCGAGCATGACCCAGTCGTCGAGGGCGACCCGGTGCTTCTTCGCGGCGGCGGTGATGACCATGACATCACCCTTCCGGACCACGCGACACCCGGCCACTCGCCCTGCTCCGGGGGTCCGCGCGGGTACGCTGCCCGTGCCCGCGACGCGGGCGGGCCTCGGGCGTCTTCGCTCCGCGGGAGCACCCACCGACGGAGGGACGAGCATGGGCACAGCCGGGTTCGTGCACGAAGCGCTGGTCCACCGCGACGACGACGCCTACGTGGCGGCGACCGTGGACTTCCTGCGGGAGGGCGTGCGGGAGGGCGAGACCGCGGTGGCCCTGCTCGGCCCGCGCGGGACGGAACTGCTCGCCGACGCCCTCGACGGCACCGGGGTGCGGGTGGTCGACACCACGGACCTGGGCCGCAACCCGGCCCGCCTGATCCCGACCCTGCGCGACCTGCTGGAGACCGCGCGCGGCCCGCTGCGCTGCGTGGGCAACCCCGCCCGCGCCACCCACGACCCGGCCGCGGCCGCCGAGATCGCACTGCACGAAGCCCTGCTCAACCTGGCCTTCGACGACGCCATTGACTTCCGCCTGCGCTGCACCGTCGACGCGGACGCGCTGCCGGAGGCCGAGCACACCCACACCACCGTGCTGGACGGGGGCACCAGCAGGCCGGGCGCCGCCTACGACCCCGAGCACGGCTACGCGGTGTTCGCCCGCCCCCTGCCGGAGGTCGCCACCCCGCCGGACTTCGACGACGTGCACTTCACCCTGGACGACCTGCCCGAACTGCGCGACCTGGTGACGGTCCGCTCCTCGGCCTTCGGCCTGTCCCGCGACCGGGCCCTGGACCTGACCCTGGCCACCAACGAGATCGTCACCAACAGCATCGTGCACGGCGGCGACCGGGGCACTCTGCGCACCTGGCACGACGAGCACACCTTCACCTGCGAGGTCACCGACAGCGGCCACATCACCAACCCCCTGGTCGGCCGCGTCTCCCCCATCCCCGCCGTCCAGGGCGGCCGCGGCGTCTGGCTGGCCAACCGCCTCTGCGACCTGGTCAGCATCCGCTCCGCGCCGGGCACCGGCACCGTCGTCCGCCTCCAGGTCGACCGGTAGGCGGCTCCCGGAGCGCTAACCCAGCGGTGAGACCAGCAGCAGCCCCACGGCCAGCAGCGCCGTGACCATCACCGCCCGGAACAGCCCGCGCGACCGATCGCCCCGCCCCAGTACCACCGACGCGACGACCACGGCCACAGCCAGCCCCAACGCCCACAGCCCCGTACCCGACGGCCCCCCGCCGGGCCCGAATGCCAAGCACGCCATCGAGGCCAGCAGCAACACCACCGCGACCAGGGCGGAGCGCGGGCCGAACCGCTGCGGCAGACCGCGCACCCCGGTGACCGCGTCGTCAGCCAGGTCCGGCAGCACGTTCGCGAAGTGCGCCCCCGCCCCCAACAACGCGCCCGCGGCCACCAGCCACCACGCGGGCGTGACCTCCCCGCTGAGGACCACGAACACCGGCAACAGCCCGAACGAAACCGCGTAGGGCACCACGGACGCGACCGTCGACTTCAACCAGGCATCGTAGGACCAGGCGGAGGCGACGGCGAGCAGGTGCACCGAGCCGGGCAGCCAGCCGGTCGACAGCGACAGCGGGACGCACAGCGCCGCGGCGCAGAGAATCCCGACACCGACCGCGCGCCGCGACACCGCCCCGACCGCGAGCGGCTTGTCCGCGCGGCCGACGGTGCGGTCCCGGTCCGCGTCGAGGTAGTCGTTGAGCCAGCCCACCGACAACTGGCCGGTGAAGACCGCGGCGGCGACCAGGACCACACCCCACGCCGGGCGCCCGACGCTGATCGCGAGCCCGGCGGCGACCGCCGTGACCGCGAGCGTGGGTTCGGGGTGGCAGGCCCGCACGAGGGCCAGGGCAGTCGATGCGCGCACCGGGTCAGCCTCGCAGCGTTCGACGGCGCCGACCACCCGGCGCCCCGGTCCAGCGGGTGGGCCGTGGTCCAGCGGAACCGCTGCCGGTGTGCGAGCGTAGGTCTCGTGCCCCTCCGCCCGAAAGTCGAGCGGGACCGGTCCCCAGACCTCGGACGGAACAACCCGGAGCAGTACGACGCACTCGTCGACCAGTGGTGGCTGCCACGCGGCGAGTTCGCCATGCTGCACTGGCTCGCCGCCGCCAGGGCGGCGCTGGTCCCCCGCGCTCCCCACCCCGGCGCCGTGCTGGTCGACCTCGGCTGCGGTGCCGGGCTGCTCGCCCCGCACCTGGCGGGCAAGGGCTACCGCCACGTCGGGGTGGACCTGACCCGCAGCGCGCTGGCGCTGGCCGCCGACCACGGTGTCACCGCCGTGCGCGGTGACGTGGGCCGGGTGCCGCTGGCCGACGGGTGCGCCGACGTGGTGTGCGCGGGCGAGATCCTCGAACACGTCCCGGACCTGCCCGCCGCGGTCGGTGAGGCGTGCCGGGTGCTGCGCCCCGGCGGGCTGCTGGTGGTCGACACGATCGCCGACACCCGGTTGGCGCGGCTGGTGGCGGTGACGATCGCCGAACGGGTGCCCGGTGGGGCGCCGAAGGGCATCCACGACCCGGCGCTGTTCGTGGACCGGGCGCACCTGGTGCGGTTGTGCGCCGAGAACGGGGTTGACCTCGCGCTGCGGGGTATCCGCCCCTCGGCGCTCGACGTGGTGCGCCTGCTCGCCGGGCGCGGCGACGGCGTCCGGATGGTTCCGGTGCCGACGACATCCGTGCTGTTCCAAGGGATCGGCAGGAAGAGGAGCACATGACCGCAGGTACGACCGGCTCAGCGGCGGTGATCGCGGGCGGCGCGTGCGCGTTCCCGGCCAGGATGGACCAGGACGCGCTGTGGACGGACTTCTTCGCCCCCCGGCTGGGGAACTCCCGGGTGGCCGAGCGGCTGTACCGGGCAGCGGGGGTGCGGTACCGGCACGCGGTGGCCGACCCGGTGGTCGAGGACGTCTCGACCTGGTCGACGCAGCGGCGCATGGAGCGCTACATCGACGAGGCGCCGGGCCTGGGCAAGGAGGCGGTGAGCGCCGCCTTGGCCGACGCGGGCCTGTCGGCCGACGAGGTCGGCATGTTCGCGGTGGTGTCCTGCACCGGCTACACCACCCCGGGCCTGGACATCCGCCTCGCCGCCGACCTGGGGATGCCCGCGGACGTGCAGCGGCTGATGATCGGCCACATGGGCTGCTACGCGGCGCTGCCCGGCCTGGGCGCGGTGTCGGACTACGTCGTCGCCCGCCGCCGCCCCGCGGTGCTGCTGTGCCTGGAGCTGACCTCCCTGCACGCCCAGCCCACCACCGACGACCTGTCCCAGGTCATCACGCACGCCCTGTTCGCCGACGCCGCCGCGGCCGTGGTCCTGCGCCCCGGCGACGGCGGTCCGGGGAGCGGGCTGCGGATCGCCGACGTGGCCGCGCGCACCGACCCCGCCACCTCCGACCACATGCGCTGGGACATCACCGACCTGGGCTTCCGGATGGAGCTGTCCCCCGAGGTCCCCACCGTCCTGGCCCGCCACGTCGGCCCGCTGGTCGAGGACCTCCTGGGCCGCCACGGCCTGGCGGTGGACGACGTGGGCGCGTGGGCGGTGCACCCGGGTGGGCCCCGCATCCTCGACACGGTCGCCCGCGAGCTGGAGCTGCCCGCCGACGCCCTGGACGCCTCGCGCACCGTCCTGCGCGAGTGCGGCAACTGCTCGTCGGCGACGGTGCTGATCATCCTGGAGGAGCTGCGCCGCACCGGGAAGCTCGCCTCCGGTGGACCGGTGGTGGTGCTGGCGTTCGGCCCGGGCCTGACCCTCTACGCGGCGCTGCTGCGCGGCGGGACCTGACCGGCCGCGCTCAGGGGATGAGCGCGGCGATCGCCTTCTGCACCCGCTTGTCGGAGATGGACCCGGCGCTGCCCAGCGTCTGGGCGAAGTAGCTGACCCGCAGTTCCTCGATCATCCACTTCACCGCCCGCACCTCCTCGGTGTCGCGCGCCGCGGGGTGCCGCTGCTGGACGGCCTCGTGGTAGGCGTCCTCCAGGTCCTGCACGGTGTGCATCCACGCCGTGTCCCGGTCCGGGCGCTCGGGGAGCTTGTCCAGGCGGCGGTCGATGCCGCGCAGGTAGCGCTCCAGGTGCGGGAGGCGGGCGACGCCGGTGGCGGTGATGAAGCCGGGGAAGACCAGCCCGGCAAGCTGTTCGCGGATGTCGGCCAGCGGTTCGACGAAGATCGGGCCGCGGGTGGCCCCCAGGCGCCGCTCCACGTCGTTCCAGGCCTGCACGACCTTGCGGGCGGCGTCGAGGACCTCGACCACCGTGGCGTTGAGGTGGGTGCGGACGTGCTCGCGCAGGCGGGTGAAGGCCGCCTCGGTCCACGCCGGGCCGCCGGCCTGGGCGATGAGGTGGTCGGCCGCGGCGTCGACGCAGTCGGCCAGCAGGGCCGGGACGCCGCCGTGCGGGTTGTGCGACAGGGCGAGCTTGGCCTGGTTGGACAGGGAGCGGACCACGTGCTTGGTCGGGGAGGGGACGTTGAGCAGCACCAGCTTGCGGGTGCCTGCCCACATCGCCGCCCGCTGCTCGACCGCGGTGTCGAGCATCCGGACCGCGACCGTGGCGCCCTCGTCGACCAGGGCCGGGTAGGCGGTGACGACGAGGCCGTTCTGCTCGGTGCGGGCGACCTTGGGCAGGGTGCCGATGGTCCACGAGGTCAGGCCGCGGCGGGCGAGGTCGACCGTCGCGGCGGTCAGCGACTCGCGGAGCTGGGACTTGAGCTGCTGCTTCAGCGCGCCCAGGTCCTTGCCCGTGGCCAGGGTCCTGTCCCCGTCGACGACCTGGAAGGTGGTCTTGAGGTGGGCGGGGACGGCGTCGAGCTGCCAGGCGTCGCGCGGGATGAGGACACCGGTGAGGGCGCGCAGTTCGCGGCCGACGGCGTCGGGGAGGGATTCCTCGGTGGGCGCGAGCTTGCGCACCACCGCCTTGGCGAAGTCGGGCACCGGGACGAAGTTGCGGCGCAGCGGCTTGGGCAGCGACCGGATCAGCGCGGTCACGACCTCCTCGCGCAGCCCGGGCACCTGCACCGACAGCGCGTCGCCGTTGAGCTGGTTGAGCACCGCGATGGGCACCCTGGCGGTGACCCCGTCGTCGTCGCGGCCGGGTTCGAAGCGGTAGCTCAGCGGCAGGGTCAGGCCGTGCTGCTGCAACGCGTCGGGGAACGCGTCCTCGTCCACGTCGACGGTGTCGTTGACCAGCATGGACTTGGTGAAGGTCAGCAGGTCCGGGTGTTCGTGCCTGGTCTTCTTCCACCAGGAGTCGAAGTGCCGCCCGGACACGACCTCGGCCGGGACGCGCTCGTCGTAGAAGCGGAACAGGGTCTCGTCGTCGACGACGATGTCGCGGCGGCGGAAGCGGTGTTCGAGGTCCTCGACCTCCTCCAGCAGCTTGCGGTTGTCGCGGAAGAAGTGGTGGCGGGTCTGCCAGTCGCCTTCCACGAGCGCGTGCCGGATGAACAGGTCGCGCGACAGCTCCGGGTCGATGCGCCCGTACTGGACCTTGCGGGAGACCACGATCGGCAACCCGTAGAGGGTCACCCGCTCCATCGCCACGACGGAGCCCTGCTTGGCTTCCCAGTGCGGTTCGCTGTAGTTGCGGCGCAGCAGGTGCTCGGCGATCGGTTCGATCCACTCCGGTTCGATCCGGGCGGCGATGCGCCCCCACAGCCGCGAGGTCTCCACCAGCTCGGCCGCCATCACCCAGCGCGGCGGCTTCTTGAACAGCGCCGACCCGGGGAACACGGCGAACTTGGCGTTGCGGGCGCCGACGTACTCCTTGCCGGCCGGGTCGCGGAAACCGATGTGCGACAACAGGCCCGACAGCAGCGACATGTGCACGTTGCGCGGCTCGGCGGGCGTCTCGTTCGGGGTGATGCCCAGTTGCTTGGCGACCTGCCGGAGCTGGCTGTGGATGTCCTGCCACTCGCGGATGCGCAGGTAGTTGAGGAACTCGGCCTTGCACTCGCGGCGGAACCTGTTGCTGGACAGCTCTTTCTGCCGCTCGCGCAGGTGGTTCCACAGGTTGAGGTAGCTGATGAAGTCGGAGTCCGGGTCGGCGAAGCGGGCGTGCATCTGCGCGGCGGCCTGCTGCTTGTCCTGCGGTCGTTCGCGCGGGTCCTGGATGGACAGTGCGGCGGCGATGACCATGACCTCGGCCAGGCAGCCGTTCTTGTCGGCCTCGATGACCATGCGGGCCAGCCGGGGGTCGACGGGGAGCTGGGCGAGCTGGCGGCCCAGCGGGGTCAGCCGCTTGGCCGGGTCGGTCTGCGCCGGGTCGAGCGCGCCGAGTTCGTGCAGGAGCTGGGTGCCGTCGGCGATGTGGCGCTTGTCGGGGGGCTCGATGAACGGGAAGTCGGCCATCTCGCCGAGGTCGGCGGCGGCCATCTGGAGGATGACCGAGGCGAGGTTGGTGCGCAGGATCTCCGGGTCGGTGAACTCCGGGCGGGCGAGGAAGTCGTCCTCGCTGTAGAGCCGGATGCAGATGCCGTCGGAGGTCCGGCCGCAGCGGCCCTTGCGCTGGTTGGCCGAGGCCTGCGAGACCGCCTCGATGGGCAGCCGCTGCACCTTGAGCCGGTTGCTGTAGCGGGAGATGCGCGCGGTGCCCGGGTCGACGACGTACTTGATGCCGGGCACGGTCAGCGACGTCTCGGCGACGTTCGTGGCGAGCACGACCCGCCTGCCGGTGTGCGGCTGGAACACCCGGTGCTGCTCGGCCGACGACAGCCGCGCGTACAGCGGCAGGACCTCGGTGTTGCGCAGGTTCGCCGCGGTCAGGGCATCGGCCGTGTCGCGGATCTCGCGCTCACCGGACAGGAACACCAGCACGTCGCCCGGTCCCTCTGCCGACAGCTCCTGGACCGCCTCGACGATGCCCTGGGTCTGGTCGCGGTCCGGGTCGGCGTCGGGGTCCTCCGGGTCGACCAGCGGCCGGTAGCGGACCTCGACCGGGAAGGTGCGCCCGGAGACCTCGACGATCGGGGCGTCGTCGAAGTGCCGGGAGAACCGCTCCGGGTCGATGGTCGCGGAGGTGATGACGACCTTGAGGTCCGGGCGCCTGGGCAGCAGCCTGGCCAGGTAGCCGAGCAGGAAGTCGATGTTGAGGCTGCGCTCGTGCGCCTCGTCGATGATGATCGTGTCGTACTGGGCCAGCAGCCGGTCGTGCTGGATCTCGGCCAGCAGGATGCCGTCGGTCATGATCTTGACCAGGGTGCGGTCGCCGACCTGGTCGGTGAACCGGACCTTCCAGCCGACGGTCTCCCCCAGCGGCGTGCCGATCTCCTCGGCCACCCGCTCGGCCACCGTGCGCGCGGCGATCCGCCTCGGCTGGGTGTGCCCGATCAGCCCGGTGACCCCGCGGCCCAGCTCCAGGCACATCTTCGGGATCTGGGTGGTCTTGCCCGACCCGGTCTCCCCGGCGACGATCACCACCTGGTTGTCCCGGATCGCGGCGAGGATGTCCTCGCGGCGCTGGGTGACCGGCAGTTCCTCCGGGTACTTCAGCGGCGGCAGCGACGACCGCCGCAGCTCCACCCGCCGGACCGCGGCCTCGACCTCCTCGGCGACCCTGGCCAGGGTGGCCGCGCGGCGGGCGGGGTCGCGGGTCTTGCGCAGCCCGTCGAGCCTGCGCCCCAGCCTGCGCTGGTCGCGGAGCATCAGCTCGGGCAGGCGCGCGCGCAGGTCGGCCTGGTTCGGGGTGGTGTCGGCGCTCATTTGCTCCCAGCCTAGGCAACGCCGGGCGGCGTTCTCATCCGAGTTACCTCCACAGAACGTTCACACGCTCCGACGCCTTCCCGCACGGACCCCCCTTAGAGTCCGTGACATGGGGACAGGCACCGGAACGCGGCGGACAGTGCTGGTGGTCGAGGACGACCCCACGATCGCGGAGTCCATCGCGGCCCGGCTGCGCGCCGAGGGGTTCGACGTGGAGCTGGCCCACGACGGCCCGGCCGGGGTCGCCTCCGCCGCCGCGCACCGCCCGGACCTGCTGGTCCTGGACGTGATGCTGCCCGGGTTCGACGGGCTGGAGGTGTGCCGCCGGGTGCAGGCGGCGCGGCCGGTGCCGGTGCTGATGCTCACCGCCCGCGACGACGAGACCGACCTGCTGGTGGGCCTGGGCGTGGGCGCCGACGACTACATGACCAAGCCGTTCTCCCCGCGCGAGCTGACCGCCAGGGTGCACGCCCTGCTGCGCCGGGTGGAGCGCGCCGCCGCCCCGGCCGACCCGGTGCTGGTGGTGGGCGACCTGGAGGTGGACTCGGCGCAGCGGCGGGTGCGCCGCGGCGGTGTGGAGGCGCACCTGACCCCGATCGAGTTCGAGCTGCTGGCCTACCTGGCGGCCCGGCCGCGCGCGGTGCAGCCCAGGGAGCGGCTGCTGGCCGAGATCTGGGGCTGGGGCGAGGCGGCGGGCACCCGCACGGTCGACAGCCACGTCAAGGCGCTGCGCCGCAAGCTGGGCGCCGACCTGATCCGCACGGTCCACGGCGTGGGCTACGCGCTGGAGATCCCGACGAGCGAGGTGCCCGCGTGACCGCCCTGAACACCCTGGCCGACTGGCTGCCGCGCCCGCTGGACCCGGTGCGCTCGATCAAGCTCAAGATCGGCATCCTGCTGGTGGCCTCGGGCTGCGCCGCGTTCGCCTGGTTCTGGTGGAACATCGGCTGGCTGCCGCCGACCACCTCGATCACCGCGATCCTCGGCGCGGTGATCACCTCGCAGATCCTGGCCCACGGCATGACCAGGCCGCTGCGGGAGATGACCGCGGCGGCGCGGGCGATGGCCCGCGGGGACTACTCGCGCCGGGTCCGGGTGACCGCCCGCGACGAGGTGGGCGAGCTGGGCCGGGCGTTCAACCAGATGAGCACCGACCTGGCCGAGGCCGACCGCAGCCGCCGCGAGCTGATCGCCAACGTCTCCCACGAGCTGCGCACCCCGATCGCGGCGCTGCGCGCGGTGCTGGAGAACGTCGTCGACGGGGTCAGCGAGCCCGACCCGGCCACCATGCGCACCGCGCTGGCGCAGGCCGAGCGGTTGGGCAGGCTGGTGACCGAGCTGCTGGACCTGTCCCGCATCGACGCGGGTGTGCACGCCCTCGACCGCGAGGAGGTCGAGGTGGCGCCGCTGCTGGCCGAGGTCGTCGCCGAGGCGGAGGTCAACGCGGCGGCCACCGGGCGGGCGGTGGTGTTCCGCACCTCGGTCTCCCCCACCGCCGCGACCGTGCGCGCCGACCGCGAGCGCCTGCACCAGGTGCTGGTGAACCTGCTCGACAACGCGGTGCGGCACGGCCCGGCCGACGGCGAGGTGCGGGTGCTGGCCTCGGCCGGTCCCGCCGGGCTGCTGCTGGAGGTCGCCGACGACGGGCCGGGCATCGCCGAGGCCGAGCGGGACCTGGTGTTCCGCCGGTTCAGCCGGGGTGAGCGCGCCACCGGCGGCGGCACCGGCCTCGGCCTGGCCATCGCCCGCTGGGTGGTGGAGCTGCACGGCGGCAGCATCGCCGTGGTCGACGGCGACCGCGGCTGCCGCATCCGGGTCACCCTGCCCGCCTGAGCGGCACCCGCCCCGACGCCGCGCACCACCTCCTGATCACGACAGCACACCCCGGGCCGCGCCCACGGGTGCCGTGACCGACCCCTGAACACACCCTGGAGTCCCCGCATGTCCGGACCGACGCCCACCGACCCGTCCCCCACTGCTCCACCCGCTGCGACGGCCGCGGGGGCCCCGCCGACGCAGCCGCCGACCGCGCAGCCGGTGCTCACGCGGCCGTGGCCGCCGCCGGAGTCGTGGGCGGCCAAGCACTGGGTCCAGCGCTCGCCCGCCGCGTCGAGGACCGTCCTGTTCCTGGTGGCGGCGGTCGCCGCCGTCGGGGCGTCGGTGCTGCCGCTGGACCGGCCCGGGGTGGGGTGGACCGTGGCCGCTCTGGGGGTGGCCACGGCCCTCCTCATCGCGGGCGGGCGGGTCCGGGCCGACTGGCGGTGGCTGCTGCTGGGTGCGGCGCTGATGACCGTGCCGACCCTGCGGGCCGCGCACTGGCTGACCGCGCTGTGCGTGCTCGGCGCCTGCGTGGCCGTGGCGCTGTCGGTGACCGGTGGGCGGACCGTGCGCGAGCTGGTGTTCGGCGTGGTCGTGCTGTGGGCGGGCGCGGTGCGGGCCCTGCCCTGGGCGGGGGCCGGGCTGCGCCGCCTGCGCCGCGGCGGTTCCCGGGTGCGGGTGCTGCGCACGGTGGCGCTGGCCCTGCTGGTGCTGGTGGTGTTCGGGTCGCTGCTGGCCAGCGCCGACGCCGCGTTCGCCGACCTGTTCGAGGCGCTCATCCCGCAGCTTGACCTGGCCGCCGGGGTGCGGTGGGCGTGGGTGTTCGCGGTGCTGGGCCTGGTCGTGCTGGGCGGCTGCTACCTGCTCGACTTCCCCGCCGGACTGCCCGAGCCCACCCCGGGTCCGGCCGGGCGGCGGGCCGCGGTGGTGGAGTGGGCTGGGCCGGTGGGGGTGCTGGTGCTGCTGTTCACCGGGTTCGTCGCGGTGCAGCTACGGGTGCTCTTCGGCGGCGGCGAGCACGTGCTGCGCACCACCGGCCTGACCTACGCCGAATACGCCAGGAGCGGCTTCTGGCAACTGCTGGTCGTGACCGTGCTGACCCTGGCCGTGGTCGGGGTCGCCGCCCGGGTGGCGCCGCGCGAGACCGCCGCCGAGCGCGGGTGGCTGCGCGCACTGCTCGGCGGGTTGGTGGTGCTGACCCTGGTGATCGTCGCCTCCGCACTGGTGCGGATGTGGACCTACCAGCAGACCTACGGCTTCACCGTGCTGCGGTTGCAGGTCGAGGTGGTGGAGCTGTGGCTGGGGCTGGTGTGCCTGCTGGTGCTGGTGGCGGGAACACGGCTGCGGGCGGGCTGGCTGCCGGGCGCGGTGTTGGTTTCGGCGCTGCTGACGGTGTTCGGCGTCGGCCTGCTCGACCCGGAGCGGTTCGTCGCCGAGCGCAACGTGGCCCGCTACGCCGAGACCGGCAGCGTCGACCTGGCCTACCTGAGCAGGCTCTCCCCCGATGCTGTGCCCGCGCTGGCCGGGCTGCCCGAGTACGAGCGGGCCTGCGTGCTCAATGAGCACCGGGAGGCGCTGTCGGCCTCCTACGGCCCGGCCGAGACGGTGACCGGGTGGAACCTGGGCCGGGCGCGGGCGCGCGAGGTGCTGGCGGGTACCGATCCGGCGTCGTTCCCGCACTGCCGTCCGGCGCGGTGAGACCGGGGCTCCTACCGTTGGCGGCGTGAGCAGCGAGGTGGAGACGGTGGTCGTCGGGGCGGGGCTGGCCGGGCTGGCGGCGGCGGTGACGCTCACCAGGGCCGGGCGCGAGGTGGTCGTGCTGGAGGCGGGTGAGGCCCCGGGCGGGCGGGTGCGCACCGACTCGGTGGACGGGGTGCTGCTCGACCGCGGGTTCCAGGTGTTCAACGCCGCCTACCCGGCCGCCCGGGACCTGCTCGACGTCGAGGCCCTGGGGCTGCGGCCGTTCCTGCCAGGCGCCCTGGTCAGCGACGACGACGGGCTGCACCTGGTGGCCGACCCGCGGCGCGAACCCGCCCGGCTGGCCGCCACGCTGCGCGCCCCGATCGGCTCGCTGCCGCGCAAGGCGCTGCTGGGCGCCTACGCCGCCGCGGTGGCCGCCGCCCCCTCGGCCACCCTGCGCGGACGCGACGACCGGCCGTTCCGGCAGCGGCTGGCCGAGTACGGCATCACCGGCCCGGTGCTGGAGCGGTTCCTGCGGCCGTTCCTGGCCGGGGTGTTCCTCGACCCGGAGCTGACCGTGCCGACCCGGTTCGCCGAGTTCGTGCTGCGCAGCTTCGCCCGCGGCACCATCGGGGTGCCCGCGGCGGGGATGCGGGCCATCCCCGACCAGCTCGCCGCGCGGCTGCCCGCGGGCGCGGTCAAGTACAGCTTCCCGATCACCGAGGTGGTGCCCGGCCGGGTCACCGGCGACTTCGGCACGGTCACCGCCAAGCACGTCGTGGTCGCCACCGGCGGCCCCACCGCGCACCGGCTGCTCCCCGACCGGCTGCCCGAGGTCCGCACGCGCGGCTGCGTCACCCACTACCACCTGGCCGACGTGGCACCGGTCGCCGAGGCGGCGCTGGTGCTGGAGGCCGCCGGGCGCGGCCCGCTGACCAACAGCGTCGTGCTCACCAACGCCAACCCGGACTACGCCCCGGGCCGGGTGCTGGTGTCGTCCACGTCCGTCGGCGACGAGGACCCCGGCGAGGAGGCGGTGCGGGCGCACCTGGCCCGGCTCTACCACCGCGACACCTCCGCGTGGCGGCCGGTACGGTCTTACCGGATCCCCGAGGCGCTGCCGGTGTCCGGGAGCCCGCTGCGGCAACCGGTGTCCGTCGGCGACCGGCTGTACGTGTGCGGCGACCACCGGGACACGCCGTCGATCCAGGGCGCGCTGGTCTCCGGTCGGCGAACGGCGAAAGCGGTCCTGACCGCGAGCTGAGCAGCGCCCGCGCCGACACGCCCTGGCCGCCCCGGTGATCCGCTCCAGCCGAACTAGTGTTCTAATGCGCGTTCACCACGTGCCCTGAGAGGGAGTCGATCGTGTCCACCGAGACCGGTGTCGAGACCGTGACCACACCAGCCGAGCCCGCCCCGGCCACCACCCCCGCGACCAGCACCGCGGCCACCACCCCGGCGACCGCCGCCGCGGTCGTGCCCGCCACCCCGCAGGCCCCCGCGGCCGAGCCCGAGGACCAGTCCGACGACCGGGCCGAGGACGCGGCGCAGGACAAGCCCGCCGACAAGCCCGCCCCGGCGAGGAAGCCGAAGGTGGCCCGCGCCGCGAGCACCGCCAAGAAGACCCGCACCGTCGAGCTGACCCTCACCGTCACCGGCACCGCCGAGGGCGAGTGGCAGGCCGAGCTGACCCAGGGCGGCAAGCGGATGATGCAGGGCGTCAGCGTGGCCGCCGCCGCGGTGTCGCGCGCCGCCGCCGAACTGCACGAGGACATCTCCAAGGCCATCGAGACCGTGCTGGACGCCGCGCGCGAGCAGCACCGGGCTCGGATGGAGGAGCTGGAGGCGGAGCTGGCCAAGGTCAAGGCCGCGCTGTCGGACCTGCAGGACAGCTGAGGCCGCGGCCTTCCGGGCGGCGGCGGCCCAACCAACCGTCGAAGCCGCGGCAGGTCGTTGCGCTCATCACCGGGCCGGGAGGTCGCCGTGGCGCGCTGCGCCGGGCGCCCACCCGGCCCTGTGCTGTTCTGCGGACCGGGTGTTCTCCAGGACCGGGGTCAGCGGCCGTGGAAGGTGGCTTTGCCCGGGCCTTCGGTGAGGAAGGAGCGGACGGCGCCGCGCAGGTCCTCGGTGTCGAAGAGGGTGGCGGCGATGGCGGTGACGTGCTCGTTCGCCTCGGGGACCCCGCCCGCCTCGAAGTGGCGCAGGATTTCCTTGGTGGCCGCGTGCGCCTTGGTCGGGCCCTGGGCGAGGCGGTCGGTGTAGGCGAGGGCCGCCTCGGCGAAACCGGCGTCGGGGAGGACCCGGTTGACCACGTTCCAGCGCTCCAGCACCGCCGCCGGGTAGCGGTCGCCGGTCATGACGAACTCCTTGGCGCGGCCCACGCCCGCCCTGGCGGCGAGGCGCTGGGTGCCGCCCATGGTGGGGGTGAGGCCGATGACGTTCTCCACCAGGCCGAACGAGGCCCTCTCGGCGGCCAGCAGGACGTCGCAGGCGACCGCGATCTCGAACGCCCAGGTGAGGCAGAGGGCGTGGGCGGCGAAGACGGTGGGGCAGGGCAGGGCGGCGATCCGCTCGGGCAGGTCGAGCATGGTGTCGAACAGCCGCTGCGCGTCCTCGCGGGTGGCCTGGGCGTCGAACAGGGACACGTCCACACCGCCGCTGACGAGCTTGCCCTCGGCGCGGAAGAGCACCGCGCGGGGCTGGTCGGCCTCGACGCGGGTGAGGACGGCGGCGAACTCCTCTTGGAGGTCGGCGGTGTAGAGGTTCAGCGGTGGCGAGGCCACCGTGACCACGGCGACCGACCCGACGCGCTCCAGACCCACACCCACGACGCACTCCCAGCTCCGTTGCGATGGACCCGGCCCATTGTGCCGCCCGGGGGTTCACCGACCGGTGCGATCCGGGTCACCCGAACGGGCCTTCTAGAGTGGTAGGCCGCACGCGCGAGCACGGAGTGGGGACATGACAGCCGAAACGGTGGCCGACACGGTGGCAGGGGACGTTCAACCGGAGCAGGACCACCCCGGCATCGACCCGGAGCGGTTGGCGGCCTGCCTGGCCGTGCTGGCCGAGGTGAACGAACTGCCCACCGAGCACCCGGACGCGGTGGCGATCCGGCGGGCGACCGCCGGGGTGTTCAAGTCGGTGAAGCAGCGGCGCAAGTCGGCGCGGCGGGCGGCGGTGACCGAGAACGACCGGCGGATCACCGAGGCGACCGCCACCGGGTCGCCGCAGCGCATCGACGACGAGACCCAGGGCATCCCGCTGGTGTCGAACACCCCGGGGGCCACCGCCGGGACGCTGCTGCGCGCCCGCTCCTGCTACACCTGCAAGCGCCGCTACCACGAGGTCGACGCGTTCTACCACCAGCTCTGCCCGGAGTGCGCCGAGCTGAACCGCTCGCGCCGCGACGCCCGCACCGACCTCACCGGCAGGCGGGCGCTGCTGACCGGTGGCCGGGCGAAGATCGGCATGTACATCGCGCTGCGGCTGCTGCGCGACGGCGCGCACACCACCATCACCACCCGCTTCCCCAACGACGCCGTGCGCCGCTTCGCCGCGATGCCCGACGCAGGGGACTGGCTGCACCGGTTGCGGATCGTCGGGGTCGACCTGCGCGACCCGGCCCAGGTGGTCGACCTGGCCGACGCGGTGGCCGCGGCGGGACCGCTGGACGTCCTGATCAACAACGCCGCGCAGACCGTGCGCCGCTCCCCCGGTTCCTACGCGCTGCTGGCCGAGGCGGAGTCCGCGCCGCCGCCGGACGGCCCGCGGCCGGAGGTGATCAGCATGGGGCGCACCTCCGACGCGCACCCGGCGGCGCTGGCCGGGGCGGTCGGCTCCACCGACTGGCGCGCGATGGACGCGCACACCGTCACCGCGCTGGCGCTGACCGCCGGGTCCGCCACCCCCGACCGGATCGCGGCGAACACCGCGATCGACGCGGGCGGGCTGGTGCCGGACCTGCACGCGGTCAACAGCTGGACCCAGCGGGTGCACGAGGTCGACGCGATGGAGCTGCTGGAGGTGCAGCTCTGCAACCAGACAGCGCCGTTCATCCTCATCAGCAGGCTGCGCCCGTCGATGGCCGCGGCGGCGGCGCGGCGCAAGTACGTGGTGAACGTGTCCGCGATGGAGGGCCAGTTCTCCCGCGCCTACAAGGGACCCGGCCACCCGCACACCAACATGGCCAAGGCGGCGCTGAACATGCTGACCCGCACCAGCGCCCAGGAGATGCTGACCTCCGACGGCATCCTGATGACCGCGGTCGACACCGGCTGGATCACCGACGAACGCCCGCACCCGACGAAGATGCGCCTCGCCGACGAGGGCTTCCACGCCCCGCTGGACCTCGTCGACGGCGCCGCCAGGGTGTACGACCCGATCGTCCGCGGCGAACTCGGCGAGGACGTCTTCGGCTGCTTCCTCAAGGACTACGCACCCTCACCGTGGTGACCCGGTAGAGGACCGCAGAGGAGGGTGATCCGCCGTCGCCTGCCCGGGTGGCGTGAGAAGCGGTGGAGTGGGTATCCCACCCCCGCACCCGCAGCACAGCCGCGGGGTGATGGGGAGGCGGTTCGGCGATGCGGGGTTACGTGGTCGAGGGTGTGCTCTCGGCGGCGGGTGCCGCCGGTGCTCTGACCGTGGGCTTGCGCTCCGACACCACCTTCTGGACCGTGGTCGGTGCGCTGCTCGCCGCGGTGGCCCTGGCCTGCCTGGTCACCTCGGTGCGGATGAAGCTCACCGGCACCACCGACCCGCAGGTCCCCCGGTCGCGGCGGCTGCGGCGGCCGAGGGGCAGCGGGCTGGACGCCGTGCCGCCCGCCCCCACCGTCCGCCGCTTCGCCCGCCGCACCAGGCGCAACCCCGGCGACCGGATCAAACCGCCCGCCTAGCGGGGCAGCTTGACCACGGTCACGAAGAACTCATCGATCTTGCGGATGACCTCGATGAAGCGGTCGAAGTCCACCGGCTTGGTCACGTAGGCGTTCGCGTGCAGCTCGTAGCTGCGCAGTATGTCCTCTTCGGCCTCGGACGTGGTCAGCACGACCACCGGGATGAGGCGCAGCGCGGCGTCGGCCTTGATCTCGGCGAGGACCTGGCGGCCGTCGAACCGGGGCAGGTTGAGGTCGAGCAGGATCAGGTCCGGGCGCGGGGCACCCTCGTACTGGCCCTCCCTGCGCAGGAACTGCACGGCCTGCTCGCCGTCGCGCACCACGTGCAACTGGTTGCGGATCTTGTAGTGCTCGAAGGCCTCACGGGTCATCAGCACGTCGCCGTCGTCGTCCTCGACGAGCAGGACGTCGATGATCTTCATGGCGCTGGGCTCGGTCACGGGTTCTCGGCTTTCCCGGGGGCGTCCCCCGTGTGGTGTGCGGCCGCCAGCCTAGCCGGGTCCGGCTTGGGCAGGGTGAAGCGCAGTCGGGTGCCGCGGTCGACCTGCTCCACCCCGATGCGGCCGCCGTGGTGCTCGACGATCTTGCGGCACATGGCCAGGCCGATGCCGGTGCCGGGGTAGGCGTCCTTGGTGTGCAGGCGCTGGAAGATGACGAACACCCGCTCGGCGAACTCCGGCCGGATGCCGATGCCGTTGTCGGTCACCGTGAACAGGTACTCCTCGCCCGCGTCCCGGGCCTGCACCCGCACGTGCGGCGGGTCCTCGCCGCGGAACTTGATCGCGTTGCCGATGAGGTTGCGGAACACCCCGGTCAGCAGCGGCCCCTCCCCCAGCACGGTGGGCAGCGGCCCGACCTCGACTACCGCGCCCGACTCCTCGATCGCCGGACCCAGGTCGGCGACGGCCAGCGCGGCCACCGCCCCCAGGTCCACCGGCGCGGGCTCGCGGCCCTGCTGCCCCACGCGGCTGAACGCCAGCAGGTCGTTGACCTGCCCCTGCATCCGCCGGGCGCCGTCCGCGGCGAACCCGAGGTACTGGTCGGCCCGCTCGTCGAACTGGCCCCGGTACCGGCGTTCGAGGAGTTGGCAGAAACCGGCGACCTTGCGCAGCGGCTCCTGCAGGTCGTGCGAGGCGACGTAGGCGAACTGCTCCAGCTCGGAGTTCGACCGCTTGAGCTCCTCGGTGCGCAGGTCCAGTTCGGTGTTGACGGCCCGCTGCGCCGCGACCTCGGCGAGGATCCGCCGCCGCATGGAGTCCACGTCGCCGGACAACCCGGCGACCTCGCGCGGACCGCCCACTGGCAGCGGCCGGGCGAAGTCGTCGGCGGCGACCACCCGCCGCACGTCGGCCGCCAGCCTGGCGACCGGACCGGCCACCACCACCCGCACCCCCGCGGTGACCGCCGCGAACGCCGCCAGCAGCACGACCGCGACCAGCACGCACACGGCGACCAGCGACGACGACGCGTCCGACAGCGCCGCCCGCGCCGCCTCCCTGGCGGCGCCCAGCGTCCGCTGCAACCCGTCCACGGCGGCCCGCACCCGGTCGAACGCGGCCTTGCCCCCGGCCACCGCGGCGGCGTCGACGGACCCGCCCGACCCCAGCCGCGCCACCACCGGGTCGGCGTGGACCGCCCGCCACCGGCCCGCCTCGGCGACCACCCGGTCCAGCGCGGCCCGCGCCTCGGGCAACCCGGCGACGAGCCCGTGCAGCGCCGACACCGCCGCCTCGGCCCGACCGACCCCCGAGGTGAACGGCTCCAGGGAATCGGGGCGGGCGGTCAGGGCGTAGCCGCGCACACCGCTCTCCTGGTCGACCAGGGCGGTGTCGAGCCGCAGCGCCTCCCGCACCGCGGGGTCGACCCGGTCGGTCAGGTCCTCCCTGGCGCGGTCGAGGTCGGCGATCGCCCGCGCCCCGGCGGTGAACCCACCGGCGAACACCACCACCAGCACCAGCACCGCCACCCCGGCCCACCGGCGCAGCGACCACCGCGACGCCCGCTCAGCCCCCATGGTCGGGCGTGGGGTCCTGGTCGACCCGGCTGATCAGGAGCGCGGCCACGTCGTCGACCAGGTCGCCCTGGTTGAGCACCCTGGCGCGCTGGATCAGGTCCTCCAGCAGCGTGGCCCGCCACCCGGGGCCCGCGCTGGACAGCTCACCGACCAGCTCGGCCAGCCGCTCCACGCCCAACCGCTCGGACGTGTCGCCCATCCGGCCCTCGATCAGCCCGTCGGTGTAGAGCACCACCGACCACCGATCGCCCAGCTCCACCGTCGCCGAGGCCCACGCCGCCTTGGCCCGCACCCCCAGCGGCACCCCGATCGGCGCCGAGAGCAGACCGGGGCCGTCCGGGGTCAGCAGCACCGGCGGCGGGTGACCGGCCAGCCGCAGCTCGGCGGTGCGCCGGTCGGCGGCGATGGACAGCACGCACATGGTGGCGAACAGGCCGTCGAGGTGCCGCTCGTGCAGCAGGATGCGCTGCATGGTCGCCAGCACCTCGTCCAGCGGGCGGTCGGCCATGACCAGCGCGCGCCAGGCCACCCGCAGGTGCACCCCGAGCGCGGCCTCGTCCGGGCCGTGGCCGCAGACGTCGCCGATCATCACGTGCACGGTGCCGTCCTCGACCTGCACCACGTCGTAGAAGTCGCCGCCGAGTTGCATCCGCTGCCTGCCCGGCCGGTATTGCGGCACCACCTGCAACCGGTCGTCGGACAGCACCGGCGACGGCAGCAGCCCGCGTTCGAGCCGGGCCTTCTCCGAGGCGTAGACCCGTTCCTGGTGCAACTGCCGCTGGATCTCGTCGCTGCGCACCCGCTCCACCGCGTAGCGGATCACCCTGGTCAGCAGGTCGCCGTCGACCTGCCCCTTGACCAGGTAGTCCTGCGCGCCCGCGGCCACCGCGGCGATGCCCTGCTGCTCGTCGGCCAACCCGGTGAGGACCACCACGGCCACCTCACCGCCGTTGGCCTGCTCCAGTTGGCGCACCGCCTGCAACCCGCTCGCGTCGGGCAGGCCCAGGTCCAGCAGCACGCAGTCCTGGCCGTCGAGCAGCGCCACCGCCTCGCTGACGGTGTGCGCCCTGGTCAACCGGATCGGGGCGGCTGCTTCCTCCAGCAGGGCCTCGACCAGGAGGGCGTCACCCGCGTCGTCCTCAACCAGGAGCACCCGAACCAGGTCCTGGGTCGCCAGGACTGCATCCATTTCCACCTGCTCCACGGTGTTCGACGCACTGCGTCCGGGTATGTCGTGCGGCGATGTTACGGGAGCGGCCGTCACGTTCCAGGGACACGCCGGGACACGATCATCACAACACCCCCCGCCGGACTCCGGGGCCCCCGAGCGCGGCGGGGCCACGTCGTGTCGAAGGCAGGTTGTTCACCAGCACACCGTACTGATTGGGTGGGCGCACAGCCGGGTACCTCTCCTGAAAGAGAAGACGAAGGAGAACTCGCATGGCAGGCCTGTTGAACCGCATCAAGGCATTCCTCAGCGGCCCCAAGGGGCGGGCGATGATGGACAAGGCCAGGCAGGCGGCGCAGGACCCGCGCAACCAGCAGCGGGCCAAGGCAGCCGTCGCCAAGCTGCGCAACGGCCGTCGCCGCTGAGCACCCCATACCGAAAACCGCTGCCGGTCCTCGACCGGCAGCGGTTTTCGCTGTACAGGGGGCGGAACGCCTTACGGCTCCAGGATCCCGCGCACGTGCTCCAGGGTCGCGTCGAGCCCCTTCACCACCTCGTCACCACCGTGCGGGGAGTGCAGTTCGAGGTCGACGATCGACCGGTTCTGGTCCGGGGTCACCTGGAGCTTGCCGCGGTAGTCGCCGTGCTCCTCCGAACCCCACTCGATGCTGTTGTTGGTCCGGTCCACGCGGAACCACGCCTCGCCCTCGACCTCCTTGCCGTCGAGGTCGGCGCTGACCTGCACCGCGTCCGGGTTCTTCTGCCCGCCCACCGGCTTCGCCGAGTCCAAGCGGTCGAAGTACTCCGGCAGGTTCTTCACGTCGGACAGGTAGTTGAACACGCGGTCGGAACCGGCGTTGAGGGTGACGGACCTCTTGTAGGTGGGCATCAGCTCTCCTGTGCGTCGTTCGGGGTGGCTTCGTGGTGGGCTTCGCCGTGCGTGCGGCGCTCTTCCTTCATCGCCGCTTCCGCCAGGTGGCGCCGACCGCCGGTGAGGTCGTCGCGGACCTGGCGCTCGAGGGCGCGGAAGGCGTCGTAATAGACGTCCTCGTACTCCTCGACCACCTGGAAGGTCCACCGTCCTTCGAGGACGTTGCGACCGACCAGCTCGTGGCGCAGCCGTTCGGCCTGCTCGCGGTGCCCCGCCTTCTCCAGCAGGTCCACCGCCTCACCCAGGGCCAGGTCGGCCGAACCGGTCAACTGGTGGAAGGAGTACAGGTGACCGCGGGCGCGCTCGACGGTCTCCAGCGCCTCGGTGACCTTGCCGACCGCCTCGACGGTGGCCTCGTCCGGGGATGTTGTGCTCACTCCACTTGGATTACCCGGACCGGGGCCGTCCCACACCTGCCGATCACCACCCCGGTGACCGCCGTGCACCCCTCAGAGCCTGCGGTCCAGGTGGTCGCGGGCGCACACCAGGGCCGCGGTCGCCGACCGCGGGTCGCCGTCGCGCAGGAACGCCCTGGCGTCGGCGACGGCCTCGGCGGCGGGCAGCACGAGGCAGGTGTCGCCGGTGGCCGCGGTCCGCGCCAGCGCGCCGAGCAGCGCGTCGGCCACGTCCACCAGCGTCGGGGCGGCGACCGGCGGGGTGAGGGCGGTCAGCGCCGAGGCCACCGCCAGCCGCAGGTCGAGCCCCGGGGACGGGGAACCGGGGAAGGGAATCCTGTCAAGCTGCCGTGTCATAGGTCACTCCTAGGCTTTTTCGTGAGCCTGCCCCCTCGTCGGCGGGAATCCGAGTATTGGCGGGCGGGTCCACCCGAGTAGGTGACGTTTGCCCGTCCCGGTGCGGGGAAGCCGCCCCGGGGAACCCGACTCCTGGAGGAGCACCATGCGCGTGGTTGTGGTCGGCGGCGGGTACGTGGGCATGTACGCGGCCCGCCACCTGCAACGCGAACTCGGACCCGGCGAGGCGACCGTGACGGTCATCGACCCCGAGTCAGCCATGACCTACCAGCCGTTCCTGCCGGAAGCGGCCGCGGGCAACGTCGAACCCCGGCACGTGGTGGTGGCGCTGCGCGAGGTGCTGCGCGGCTGCCACGTCGTCGCCGGACGGGTCACCGACGTCGACCCGCTGGCCAAGACCGTCACCGCGGACCTGGCCGACGGCAGCACCGAGGAGGTCCCCTACGACTACCTGGTGCTCGCCCCCGGCTCGATCTCCAAGACGCTGCCGATCCCCGGCCTGGCCGAGCACGCCACCGGCTTCAAGAGCCTCGGCGAGGCCATCGGCCTGCGCAACCAGGTGCTGTCCACACTGGACGCCGCCAACGACTGCACCGACCCGGCCCGCAGGCGCGCCCTGCTGTCCTACGTCTTCGTCGGCGGCGGGTACGCCGGGGTGGAGGCCATGGCGGAGTTGCAGGACCTCGCCCGCTACGCCACCCGCTTCCACGACAACGTCGAGCCCTCCGACCTGAGCTGGACCCTGGTCGAGGCGATGGACCGGATCATGCCCGAGGTCAGCGCCGACCTGGGCGAGTACACCGTCGCCAAGCTGCGCGAACGCGACATCGCGGTCCGGACCGGCACCCAGCTCAAGTCGGTGGTCGACGGGCACGTGGTGCTCTCCGACGGCACCGAGTTCGACGCCGACACCGTCGTCTGGACCGCGGGCGTGGCACCGCACCCGCTGCTGCGCGGCAGCGGCCTGCCGCTGGACGAGAAGGGCCGGGTCCGCTGCGACGCCACGCTGCGGGTGCACGGGCACCCGGAGGTCTTCGCGGGCGGCGACAGCGCGGCGGTCCCGGACCTGGCGGCGAAGGAGCCGGGCGCGTTCTGCCCGCCGTCGGCCCAGCACGCCGTGCGGCAGGGGAAGCTGATGGGCGCCAACGTCCTCGCCGCCCTGCGCGACCAGCCGCTGCGGGAGTACCGGCACCGCAACGCGGGCTCGGTGGCCAGCCTGGGGCTCTACCGCGGGGTGGCGCAGGTCTACGGGGTGAAGCTGACCGGCCTGCCCGCCTGGCTCATGCACCGCTTCTACCACCTCGCCACCATGCCCACCGCGGGCCGCAAGGCGCGGATCGCGGCGGACTGGGTGCTGGCGGCGCTGTTCCCCCGGCAGGTCGCCTCACTCGGCGAGCTGCGCGAACCCCGCGCCGAGTTCGAGCTGGCGACCAGGGCGGCGCAGCAGGGCAGGCACGCCGCGCGCTGACCGCGGCAGGCCGGGTCGGACTTACCGCGGGAGGGCTAGCGCAGGTCGTCGGCGGCGGCGTGGCGGGGCGCAGGCAGCGGCGGGAGGTCGTGCAGGACGCGGGCGGCCTCGGTGAGGAGCACCCCGGCGGCGTCGACGTCCCCGGCGGCCAGCGCGGTGATCGCGGCGCGGACGGCGGCGACCTGGGGGGCGACCTGGCAGGTCTCGCCGCACGCGGCGGTCCAGGCCAGGCCGGTCACCAACGTCTGCGCGGTGGTCTCGGCGCTGTCGGTGCCCAGCCCGGACAGGGCGGTGTCGATCGCCGCGCGCAGGCGCCGACCCGGGCGCGCGGGCGCGGGTCGGGGCAACGGCGGTCGGCGCGTCGGGGTGCGGCTGGGCTCGACGGCCAGGTTGGGGCTGGTCGGGTTCAGCGGGAGGGGCGCACTTGTGGTGACCACGGGAGACCTCGGTTTCTCCGGGTAAGCGATTGCGGTAGCGGCGAGTACCACCGGTTCCTGGGATTCAAACACAAAATTCGGTGACATCCGCCGTGCGGAACACGTGTTCGATGTCTCGTGTACGGTGCCGGGCATGTCGTCGGGGATCCAGGGATCGCTGTGGGACAGCTCGGCCGAGCCGGAACTGGGCGACCTCACCCGGGCCCGCCGCGTGGACCTGGCGCACGGCGCCTGGGTCGACCTGCTGCCCGACTACCTCAGCGGCGCCGACACCCTGTACGAGCACCTGGCGGCCGAGGTCCCGTGGGTGGCCGAACGCCGCCAGATGTACGACGCGGTGGTCACCGTCCCCCGCCTGCTCAGCTTCTACAACGCTGACAAGCCGCTCCCCCACCCCGTTCTGGCCCGAGCGCGGACCGCCCTTAGCGATCACTACGGGGAGGCTTTCACCACTGCCGGTCTCTGCTTCTACCGGGATGGTCGCGACAGCGTGGCGTGGCACGGCGACACCATCGGCCGGGGCGCGCACAGCGACACGTTCGTCGCCATCCTCTCCGTCGGCGCCCCCAGGCCGCTGCTGCTGCGCCCACGGGATGGCGGCGAGACCCTCCGCTTTCCCGTCGGCCACGGGGACCTGCTGGTGATGGGCGGTTCCTGCCAGCGCACCTGGGAGCACGCCATCCCCAAGACGGCCCGCCCGGTGGGCCCGCGCATCAGCGTCCAATTCCGCCCGCACGACGTCCGCTGATTCTCCGACCGGGTCGGAGAACGCAAAAAAAAAGCCCTGGGGCTTGAGAATGGTTGTTCTCAAGCCCCAGGGCGTAATTTTAGTCCGGCGGCGTCCTACTCTCCCACACCCTCACGAGTGCAGTACCATCGGCGCTGGCAGGCTTAGCTTCCGGGTTCGGGATGGGACCGGGCGTTTCCCTGCCGCTATGACCGCCGTAACACTATGAAACTATCCAACCCCGCACCCCACTCCACAGGCATGATGCCGGTGGTGTGGGGGTGGTTGGTGTCTCAGACACCGCACAGTGGATGCGTAGCATTTTTGTAACAAGCCCTCGGCCTATTAGTACCAGTCAACTCCACCCGTTACCGGGCTTCCATCTCTGGCCTATCAACCCAGTGGTCTAGCTGGGGGCCTTAACCACTCA
>NZ_JAJCXD010000077.1:0-29542 GCF_021056305.1 Actinokineospora sp. PR83 | reverse complement strand
GGCTTCGGCGGCGGTGGTGGTGGCTTCGGCGCAGGCGGCGCGGGTGCGGGCGGCGGGGCAGGCGCGGGCGGAGGTGCCGGAGCCGGTGGCCCCGGCGCCAAGGGCGCGGGTGTCGGCGCGGGCGCGCTGGCGGCCGAACACGCCATGGGCGCCCGCGGCGGTGCCGCGGGTGCCGCAGGCGCAGGCCGAGGCGGCGTCGCAGGCGGCCTCGGCGGCATGGGCGCAGGCGGCGCCCGAGGCCAGGGCGGCGAGGACGACGAGCACCAGCGCCCCTCCTACCTGGTCGAAGCCGACCCGGACGAGGTCTTCGGCACCGACGAGATCACCGCACCCCCGGTCATCGGCGGCTGAGCCCCGCCCCCGACCCGGCACCGTTCGTCCCACCGGCTGCGCAAGCGCCCGCCGGTCGGACGAACCCGCCCAGCCCGCGGAGGCAACGCCACACCAGCCCGCCGCCGCACCTCGCGTGGGACAGGCCCCCGGACCAAGGGCACGGCAACCACCCCGCCAACCGCAGGCCCGGCTGCTCGCCACCCCCGACACCATCGGCACAGCCACGCCGAACCCCACCGGAGCAGCGACCGACCCCCGCAACCGGTGGCCCGGCTGCTGGCTATCCCCGACACCATCGGTGCGGTCGAGGACTCGGCTACGCCGAACCCCAACGGCGCAGCCGCTGATCACCCCGCAACCGCAGGCCCGGCTACCCAACTGCCCGGGTGGGTGGATGTGTTCGGGTGGGGGTGGCGATCATGTGACAGCCTCTCTGGGCGGTGGGGCATCTTTTCAGCCCCACCCGGTCACACTGGGCACATGATCGCCGTAGGGGCCCCGCCCGAACACATCCACCCAGCCGGGCACCCGCACCAAACCCCGGCACGGCAAAGCCCTCCGCAACGCGGGCAAGGGACACGGCCGGGTCATCGATGCCAGGGACGGCGCCGATACCGGGGCAAGGCACGCCGGTGCGGGTTAGATTGTCCCCATGCCGCCCCGCTCGTTCTCGCTGTCGCTCGCCGCGGTGGACATGTTGTCGCAGGTGCTCCGGGTGAACTGCAGGCTCTACCCGTTCCAGATCCCCAGCTTCGGGGAGTTCGACGAGGACCGGCGGCGGATCGCGAAGCTGGTGTTCACCGACCTGACCAACCGCGGGCTGATCCGCCACAACAGCATCGACACCGACGTGGAAACCGCGCTCAAGGTGACCGGTGACCACGACGTCGCGGTGGCGATGTCCGGCAGCATCGACCCCAAGCGCGACATCCAGGCGCGGGCGGCCGCGGCGGGGACGGCGGGGGTGCTGGCCGTGCAGGAGGGGCAGAGCATCCGGTTCGAGGTGATCAGCCCGCTGGGGCTGGCCCGTTCGCTGGTGGCCCTGCTGCCGCCGCTGGGGCCGGGGCCGGGGCAGTCGGTGCAGGTGGTGCAGGCCGCGCCGGAGGCCAGGGCGGAGGGGTTCACCGAGGCGGTGCGGGCGCCGAGGTCCAATTCGGACGCCCAGTTGCGGATGGCGGCGGCGATGCTGGAGCGGCCGCGCAAGGGGTTCGGGTTCTTCATGGTCAGCGCGCGCGGCAGGCACGGCCGGGAGGTCGACACCGGGACCGTGGGGTGGATCGACACCGACGCGGGGCGCTACCTGATGGTGTCCAAGCCGGGGGCGGACGGGGAGGTCCGGGCGACCTACTCGCCTGCTGACAGCACTCGGCTGGCTCAGCAGCTCACCGAGCTGATCGACGAGTCCAGGCGTTAGGGGCTGTTCCGGGGGCGGGGTTTGATTCGCTCGGCCGTGGCCAGCGCTTGAAAGCGCCGGGATTTTGTCGCTGGTGCCCGGGTGGGTGGATCTGCTTGGGCGGGGCCCCTACGCCGATCATGTGCCCAGTGTGACCGAGTGGAGCTGAAGAGATGCCCCACAGCCCAGGCAGGCTTGCACATGATCGGCTCCCCCACCCAAGCAAATCCACCCACCCGAGCGTCTGCGTAGCCGGGCCGGCGGTTGCGGGGGTGGTCGCCGGCTGCGCAGGGTGGGGTTGCGGGTGGCTGGTGCCGGCTGCGCCGGTGGGGTTTCAGGTGGCTGCCCGCCGGGCGGTGTGTTGGGTGGTTGGCGGCTGCGGCCGGTGGGGTTCGGCGTGGCTGGCCACCGGGCCGATGGTTCGGGGTGGGTGGCGGCTGTGCTTGTGGGTTCGGGGTGGCTGGTCGTCGGGCGGGTGGCGGAGGCAGCTCGTCCACAATAGACCGGGGTCGCTGGGCTTTCCTGCGCGGGTCCGGGTGGGGTGCCTGCGTCGAGTGGGGCGTTTTGCCGGGTGGGGGTGGGGGGACCTGCCAGGATGGGGTGGTGAGCCAGCAACCGCCGTACCCGCCGATGGGGTACCCGCCACCCGGCCACCAGCCGCAGCCGTACCCGCCGGGGCCGTACCCGCCGCCCTACCCGCAGGGCGGGCCGTATCCGCCGCCGGGGTATCCGGGGCCTTACCCCGGGTACCAGCCGCAGCCGAGTGGGGTCACCGCTGTCCTCGCCGTGGTGTTCGGGTTCCTGTGCCTGGCGGCTTCGGGGTGGTCGATCGTGTTGTTGGTGCAGCCGCTGGTGGGCAGGTGTGGGGAGTCGTGCTTCTACGGTCCCATCGGTATCGCGCTGGTCGTCGAGGTGGTGTCGAGTCTGCTGATCCTGGTCGGGGTGATCCTGTTGTTGGCGCGCAAGACCGCTGGGGCGATCCTGTCGGCGATCGGTGGGGGCATCGTCGTGGTGCAGGCGGGGATCGGGGTTGTCACGGCCCTGTCCTACGGGGTCATGCCGTTGGTGCCGACCCTCGGCCTGCTGGTGGCGGTGGCACTGGTGGTGTGCGCGCTGTTGCCGCCGACCTTCGCCTACACGCGGAAGCGGGTGCCCGCCGGGTACCCGCCCCGCCCCTACTGATCCTTGGACGCCGCCCGGGTGATCGCGGCCTCCACCGCGCCCACCCGGTCGGCGAGCAGGCCGACCGCGCCGACGGCCCGGCTCACCGCGTCGGTGCCGTCGCCGCCGAGGGCGCGTTCGCGCAGGTAGGCGGACTTGACCTCCGCCCAGCGCTGTGCCTGGGCGGGGGTGAGGCGTCCGCGCAGTTCGGCGAGCTTGAGGAGGTTGGCCTCGGCGCCGCTGGTGAGCGTTTGGGCCTCGCCCCGGTAGTGGTCGTCGAGGAGGGCTTCGAGTTCGGCGTCGTTCATCACCGGCACGATGCGCTCGGCGAGTTTGTTCATGTTGCGGTAGGAGCCCTGGAGGCCGAACGGGGGTTCGGTGCGCGACGAATCGGCCTGGGCGGCGGAGGCGATGTAGGTCTGGTTGTTGGCCAGCACGACCTCCTGCACCCGCAGCAGCTTCGCCAGCACGGACACGATCCGCTCCACCTCGACCGAGGAGTACGGGTGCGCCAGTTGGTCCGGCCGCACCGAGTCGTCGCCGCGGGCCATGCGGACGAACAGGCCGATGTCGCCTCGGTCACGGGTGGACAGCGGGGCCAGCACCGGGTTGGAGGTGAGGGCGTTCTCCACGTAGCTGAGGGCGAACAGCTCTTCCCGGCCGGAGAGGACGTCGCCCAGGTTCCACACGTCGGCGCGGTTGGCGAGCATGTCCGGCACCCGGAAGCGCTGGCCGGTGGAGGTGTACGGGTTGCCCGCCATGCACACCGCGAACCGCTTGCCGCGCAGGTCGTAGGTGCGGGTGCGGCCGTTCCAGACGCCTTCCATGCGGCGCTGGGCGTCGCACAGGGAGATGAACTTCTGGAGCAGTTCCGGGTTGGTGTGCTGGATGTCGTCGAGGTAGAGCAGGGCGTTGTTGCCCAGCTCCAAGGCGAAGTTGATCTTTTCGATCTCCTGCCGGGCGGTGGCGTCGGGGGCGTCGGCGGGGTCGATCGAGGTGACCGCGTGGCCCAGGGCGGGGCCGTTGACCTTGACGAAGACCAGGCCGAGCCGGTTCGCCACGTACTCCATCAGCGTGGTCTTGCCGTAGCCGGGCGGGGAGATGAGCAGCAGCAGGCCCATCTGGTCGGTCCGCTTGCCCTCGCCAGCCGCGCCGAGCTGCTTGGCCAGGTTGTCGCCGATCAGCGGTAGGTAGACCTCGTCGAGCAGGCGGTTGCGGACGAACGCGCTCATCACCTTCGGCGCGAACTCGTCGAGCCGCAGCCGCCGCTTCTCCGCGGCCACCAGCTCGGTGCGGGTGCGCTGGTAGGCGCGGAACGCGGGCACCCGGTCGGTGCGGAAGGCGGCGGTGCGGGCCAGGAACTCGTCCAGCCGCAGCGTCAGCGACCGGTCGGTGATCCGCGGGTGCGCGCCGAGCAGCCCGTCGACCGTGGCCGTCAGCGCCGCTGAGGACTCCTGCCTGCTCAGCGCGTCGCCGGTCAGCTCAAGGGCCACCGCCTCGGGCAGGTCGACCGCGGACACCTCGGTGGTCGTGGCGAACGCCTCGTACCAGGCGGTGACCAGCTCGAACCGGGCCGCGAGGTGGTCGCCGTCGGACAGGGCGGCCAGGTCCTCGGCGAACCGGCGGGCCGACTCCGCGCCGAGCGAGGCGTGGAAGCGGTCCACTATGGACACGGCGGTGGCCCCGGTGGCGAACTCCGGCCCGGAGGCCAGTTCCTCCACCAGGTACTCCCCGGCGGCGGCCAGGTCGACCGCGGGCAGCCCCTCGGCGGTGAGGAACCCGCCGATCGCCGCGCCCAGCTCCCGGTGCAGCCCGGCCAGCGCGGGCACGGTGCCGAACGCGGCCCGCGCCCGGACCAGCGACGCCGCCCGCACGGTCCACCGCCGCCACCCCTGCTCGTCCGCGCCGAACACCCGGTACAGCTGGGCGGCGGCCCTGGCGTCCGGCGGGAAGCGCAGCAGCCCGGCGGCGGTGTGCAGCCGCAGCAGCGCCGCCAAGACGAGCGCGGCGTCGTGGTCGTGCACCCCGCGCTCGTACGCCTCGTCGTAGCGGGCCTCGGCGGTCCGCCGGACCAGGTCGAGCAGCCCGTCCTCGGTGACCGCGGCGGCGTGCAGCGCGTCGTGGTCGGTCTCGGCCAGGATCGACGCGGCCAGGTGCTCGGCCCGGTACACCCCGGGCGTCTCGGAGACGACCGCCTGCTCCCAGAACTCCCGCGTCGCGGCGAACTCCGGGGAGTCGACCGGTGCCCGGTAGTCGGTCCCGGTGACGGCGAAGGCCATCCCGCCGTCGTGCGGAACCACCGTCAGGTCGAGCGGCTGGGTGTTGACGGCGAACGCGTGCCTGCCGAAGCGCAGCGTGTCGCCGCCGTCGCTGTAGAGGTCCAGCCGGTCGCGCAGCGCCCGCCCTGCCTCCTGCCGGGCCGCCTTGACCTGGCCCAGCAGCTCCTCGGCCCGCACCTGGTCGCCGAGGTCGCGCAGGTCGTCGGCGACCGAGCGCAGCTTGGCCACCATCGGGTCGGCGGCGAAGTAGGTGTTGACCTCCTCCAGCGTCGCCAGCGACGACACCCGGCGCCGGACGCTGCCCAGCACCCGCTCGGCCGAGTCCACCAGCCGGTCGGCGCGGCGCGCGCGCTCGTCGAGCAGCGACTGCTTGCGCGCGGAGAACGCCTCGTAGACCTCGGTCCGCTTGTCCCCCAGCCGGGCCAGGAAGTCGTCGAACTCGGCGAAGCGCGACTCCAGGCCCTCCAGCGACAGCAGCAGCCGCCCGAGCTGCTCGTCGCACCGGTCCGGGGTGTCGGCGACCGCCAGCGCCCCGGTGACGGACTGCCCGAGCAGGGCGAACTCGGCGGCGAACTCGGCCCGGCCCTCGGTGGCCAGCAGCTCCGCGCGCCGGGCCACCAGGATGGCGCGGGCCCGGTTGACCCCGCCGAGCACCTCGCCGACCCGCTCCAGGATGCCGGTCCGGGCGGTGGCGTCGGCGATGTCCAGGGTGCCGACGACCTCGGTCAGCACCTCCAGCCCCGCCGCCTGCTCGGCCAGCCGCTCGTGCACCGGCGCCGCCGCGGCGACGGTGGCGATGCCCGCCGCGTCGGCCACGAGCCGGTCGACCCGCTCGTGGTACCCGGCGAACGCGTCCGGCCCGCGCAGGAACTCCACCGCGCGCCTGCCCGCCGCCCCCAGCTCGGCCGCCAGCTCCTCGGCCAGCGAGTCCACAGCGGACAGGTCGGTGTAGCGGGTGTCGCGCAGCCCCACGACCCGGCCCTGCGCCCGGCGCAGCCCGGCGAGGGTGCCCACCCACGCGTCGGCGGACCTCGGCGCCTCGGCGCGCACCACCCGCACCAGGGCCGCCACCGCCTCGGCCTCGGCCGCCAGCGCCTCGGCGGCCTGCCGGGTCAGCGCCTGCACGGCCTCGAACTCGTCGAGCACCTGCTCGGCGGTCGCGCGGACCTCCGACAGCGGTGTGCGCAGGTCGTGCAGCCCCGGGTCGCCCAGCCAGTGGTAGTGGTCGAACACCCGCGCGCAGGTGGCGATCAGCGCCTCGAACACCGGTGTCGACGGCGCCATCCCGCCCACGAGCTCGGCCACCGACAGCGCGTCGGAGATGCCGCGCACCAGGTCGGCGTTGCCCACCCGGTCCAGCGGCCCGTCGCCCACCGGCTGCGCGGCGGCGTGCGTGTCGGACAGGAACGGCGTCTGCCACACCTGCATCGGGTGCACCCGGGTCGGTTCCTCCGACGCCGCCCGGAACACCACCAGCGTGCCGTCGGCGAACAGCGAGTACCCGTGGCAGACGATCGGGGTGGCCACCTGCTTGCGGATCACGTTGTAGGGCAGCAGCAGCGTGCGGCCGTCCTCGCGGGCGTGGAACGCGTAGAGCACGTCCTCGCCGTTGGGGGAGCGGATGACCCGCTCGTACTCCAGGTCCGCCACGTCGGTGTCGAACGTCTTGTGCGCGCCGGTGGCCAGGTAGTAGCCGCCGGGGAAGATGATCCCCTGGTCCTCGGGCAGGCGGCGGCACGCCTGGCCGATCCCGTCGAGGCGGACCACGCCGCGGGTGCGGGTGTCGAAGACCAGGTGCCGCCAGTCGGTCTCGTTGTACGGGCGGATCTTGAGCAGGACCAGCGACCCGACCTCGGCGTAGAGCACGTCCGCGTCGGCCAGGCTCTGCAACGGCTCGGCGACCGGTTCGCTGTAGACGCCCTCGCCGGTCTCGGTGTTGTCCTCCACCTTGACCGTGAGGTCGCCGTGCACGGTCTCGACGAACACCTTGCCCAGGACCGAGATGTGCGGGAACCGGCCCAGCACGTGGTCGTCGCGGGTGGTCGGCACCCACTCGAAGTCGTGCGAGGCCGGGAACACGTGGTCGCGCTCGCCCCTGTTGTCCTGGTAGGACACGGTGCCGTCCGGGGCGACCGCCCACCGCAGGACCTTGGTGTCCTCGGTGCGCGGCCCGGTCTGGAACACCGCCAGCAGCTTGCCGTCGACGTGCCGCAGTTGCAGCAGCCGGGTCTCGCGGTAGTAGCGGTACAGCTCGGTGAAGTCGCGCCGGAAGCCCTCGTCGGACAGCAGCCCCGGCACGTCGTCGGCGGTGCCCGCCTCGAACCGGAACGCCTCGCCGTCGCGGGCGAACCGGTGCAGCGAGAACACGTCGTCGACCGAGGTCTCCGGTTTCAACCCGATGAACACGTTGTAGCCGAACAACATCAGCCCACCGGCGGAAGTGATGTCGCGCGGCACGCAGTTGTTCTCGGTCCGGATCCGCTCGGTGCCGATCAGCCGCAGGTCCGCCCCGCCGAACACCGCCAGGCGCTCGGCGTTGAGCGCCTCGGCCCGGCGGGCCAGCTCCGCGGCCTGCTCGCCGAGCCGGGCCCGCAGGACCTCGTAGGTCCCGGCGTCCAGGCCCGGTGCGGCCGGCGCGACCGCGGGGGCGTCGGTGCTGGTCACGGGTCTACTTCGCGGCGGCGAGGGCAGTCACCGACTGGTCGGCCACCCCGAGCCTGCGCGCGTGCGTCAGCAGCTCCTTGAGCTTGCCCGCCTCCGGCCCGTTGGTGTCGATCAGCCGCAGCAGCACCGCCGACACGGTCAGGTTCCGCACGTCGTCGGTGTCGATCGAACCGAGGATGCCGCGCAGGTCGTCGGTGAAGCTGCCCGACCCGTCCAACCACGGCCGGGCCAGCGACTGGGCCACGTCCGAGTGGTCCACGAACCCGTCCACGGCCTTGCCCAGGCCGACCGCGCCGACCACCCGGTCGAAGAACATGGTGTCGCCGCCGACGATGTCGATGTCGGCCTTCTCCAGCCCGGCGGCCAGCACCTGCGCCTGCCGCTCGGCCACGTCGCGCTGGGCGGCGATGCCCGCGAGCCGGACCTCCTTGTCGGTCTCCACCCGCAGCCGGTACTCCTCGTGGTCGCGGGTGGCGGCGTCCATGGCGGCCATCGCGCCCGCCTTGTCCGCCAGGCCCTCGGCCTCGCCCTTGAGCTTCTCCTTGATCGACTCGGCCTCGACCAGGGCCTTCTCCCGCGCCACCGCGGCCTGCGCCCGGCCCACCTTCTCGATGGCGGCGGCGTCGCGCTCGCGCACCTGCACCTCGGCCAGGCCCTCCGCCGCGGCCTCGGCCTGCGCGCCCTCGGCGAGGCGGATCTTGGCCCGGGTGTCCAGCTCGGCGGTCTGCTGGCGCGCCTCGGCCAGCGTCAGCTCCTCGCGCGCCCGGTGCTTGGCGGCGGTCTCCGCGGCCTCGGCGGCCTTGATGTCCTTGACCAGGTTCTCCTGCGCCTGCGCCTCGGCGGCGATGATGGTGGACTCGCGCAGCCGCTCGGCCTCCTCGACCACGCGCAAGCGCTTGATCGCCTCCTCCTGCTCGGCCACGGTCTTGTCCACCGCGATCCGCTCCCGCACGACCTCGGCCACCGTGCGCTTCTCGCCCTCGACCTCGCGCTCCTTGGAGATGCGCGACAGCTCGGTCTCCCGCTCGCGGGCGATGACCTCCAGCAGCCGGTCCTTCTCGATGCGCTCGGTCTCGATGGCGATGACCCGTTCCCGGTTCTTCGCCGCCACCGCGATCTCCCGCGCCTGGTTCTCGTTCTGGATGCCCAGGGACTCCTCGGTGCGCAGGTGCGCGGCCTGCGACTTGAGCCGCTCCTCGGCCTGCACCTTGTGCGTCTCGGCCTCCTCGCGGGCGCGCAGCGTCTCGATCTCGCGCCGCTGCTTGATCTCCGCGTCCGCCTGCCGCCGCTCCAGCTCCAGGATGGCCTCCCTGGCGTCGACGTTCTGCCGGGTGATCTCCTTCTCCTCCGTGCGCGTGTACTCGTTGGTGCGCACGTGCTCGATGGCGGTCAGCTCGGTGATCTTGCGGATGCCCTGGGCGTCGAGGATGTTCGCCGCGTCGAGCTGCGACAGCGGGGTCTGCTCCAGGTAGTCGATCGCCGCGTCCTCCAGGCTGTAGCCGTTGAGGTCGGTGCCGATGACGTTGATGATCTGGTCGCGGAACTCGTGCCGCTTGGTGTAGAGGTCGACGAAGTCCAGGTGCTTGCCGACGGTCTTGAGCGCCTCGGAGAACTTGGCGTTGAACAGGACCTGCAACGTCCCCTCGTCGCTGGCCCGGTCGGTGCCGATGGCCTGGGCGACCTTGATGACGTCCTCGACGGTCTTGTTCACCCGCACGAAGAAGGTGATCCGGATGTCGGCGCGGATGTTGTCCCGGCAGATCAACCCCTCCCGGCCCGCCCGGTGGATCTCGATCGTCTTGACCGAGATGTCCATCGTCTCGGCCTTGTGCAGCACCGGCAGCACCACCGCGCCGGTGAAGGTCACGTCGACCTTCTTCACCTTGGACACGATCAGCGCCTTGCCCTGCTCCACCTTGCGGAACATGCGGGCGATCGTGAACAGCACGACGAGAACGACGAGCAGGATCACGCCGAGCAGCACGCCCAGCCCGGTCGAGATGGCGTCCATGCGGTCCAACCCCTTGCGGTTTCAGTTGATCGGGAAGTCGAGGTCCACCGGGGCGACCCAGAAGAACTCGCCCTCCGGGTCGTAGTCGTGGATGACGGCGGTGCTCCCGGCCCGCAGCGGTTCGGTCCCCGCCTGCCGCACCTGCACGATCGCCGAGGAACCGTCGGCGGCGGTGACCTCCGCCTGGCCGAAGCCCCGGTCCACCCGCCCGGTCCGCACCACGCAGAGCAGGCCGACGAAGTCCGAGCGGGTCGGCGCGAGCCGGTCGTCGAACAACCCGCGCAGCGGCACCACCACCAACCGGGTCAGCACCAGCGCCACCAGCACCGCCACGACCAGCACCAGCACCGACAGGGCGGCCACCGCGAAGCCGGAGAACCCGCTGCCGGACAGCAGCACGGTCCCCACCAGGCACCCGAACCAGGACAGCGAGATCACCAGGCTCAGCGCCACGCTGATCGGCACCCCGCCCAACCCCAGCCCGTCGAGGGTCTCCGCCCCGGCCCCGTCCACCCCGTCCAGGGCGTCCACATCGGACAAACCGAACGCGACGAACAACCAGTACCCGACCACGACGAGGAGCAGGAAGGTGAACAGCGCGGCCGGGAAGCTCAACGCGGCGACGACGAACTCGCGCACTGGTCTCCTCCCCCTGCTGTCCTTGGGCCGGAACATACAAGGAGGGTGACCGCCCCGGAGGCGTTTTGGCGCAACCTCCCGTCGGCGCCGCCCCGGAAGGCGCACCGCTCCGAGCGGTGCTCACCGAGAGCGCCGACGAGGGGACTCGGTGGCGTCGAATCGGGTGAAACCGCGGACATTTCGGTTCCCGGCGCCGCCGCCGCCATATCCTCGGTTCTTCGAGGTGGCTCCGGGGGGTGTCATGACGGGTGCGGGACCGCGGTCCGGCAGCAGCGACAACCGGATGTCGGGCACCGTCAACGGGAGCCTGCTGCAGGCCGCGGAGATCCACGGCGACGTCTACCTGGCCGGATCGGCCCCGAGCCGCACACCCCCGTACCAGCTCCCCCGGCCGCCGCGGCACCTCGCAGGCCGGGAGCGGGAGCTCGGTGAGCTGGACGCCCTGCTCGGCGCGGTCGACGCCGTCGTGCTGCGCGGTCCCGGCGGGGTGGGCCGGTCGGCGCTCGCCGCGTCCTGGCTGCGCGCGGTGTCCGGGAGGTTCCCGGGCGGGGTGCTGCACGCGGAGCTGACCCACCCCGGCGGTGAGCCGCTGCCCGCCGAGGACGTGCTCGGCCGGTTCCTGCGCGCGCTCGGCGTCCCGGCCGACGAGGTGCCCGCCACCCTCGCCGAGCGCACCGCCCTGTTCCGGTCCGCGACCGCGGTCGAACCGGTGGCGGTCCTGCTCGACGACGCGGTCTCCGCCGCGCAGGTCAGGGTGCTGCTGCCCGCCGCCCCGGGGAGCCTCGCCGTGGTCACCACCAGCCAGCCGCTGCTGGGCCTGGTGGCCTCGGGTGCGGCCGTCGTCGCGGTCGGGCCGTTGGCCGACGCCGGGGCGCTGGAGTTGCTCGGCGGCCACCTCGGCGCCGAGCGGGTGGCGGCGGAGCGCGGCGCGGCCGAGGAGGTCGTGGCGCTGTGCGGCGGCCTCCCGATCGCCCTGTGCGTCGCCGCCGCGCTGATCCGCGCCAGGGCCCGCCGCACGATCGCCTGGATGGCCGAGCGGCTGCGCGACGCGCGGGACCGCCTCGACGTGCTCTCGGGAGAGGACGACTGCTCCGTGCGCGCCACCTTCGACCTCGCCTACCGGGACCTGCCCGACCGGGCCAAGGCCGTCTACCGCGTCCTGGGCGTGCACCCCGGGTCCCTCGTCCCCGCCGAGTTGGCCGCCGCGGCGGTGGACCTGCCGGTCGAGGACGTCGCCGAGGCGCTCGACGACCTGGTCGAGGCGTGCCTGGCCGACGAGGTCGACCGCGGCTGGTACCAGTTGCACGGCCTCGCCCACGTGCACGCGTCGTCGGTGCCCACCGAGGACGCGGAGCGGGCGCGCATCGCGCGCGCCCTGGTCGACTGGTACCGCAGCGCGGTCCGCCGGGCGGGCGACCTGGTCCTGCCCGCCCGCCGTCGCGGTCCGCCGCCGCCGCGCGCCGCGGGCGACCCGGCGGGCGCCCTGGACTGGTTGGACCGGGTCCGCGGCGACCTCGGCCCGGTGCTGCGACTGGCCCTCGCCCACGGCCTGCACCACCACGTGATCGACATGTGCGACGCGCTCAAGGGCTTCTTCGTCGTGCGCAAGCACTACGTCGAGGCGGTCGAGGTCTACGAGCTCACCCTCGCCGCCGCGCTCGCGACCGGCGACCTGGCCGCCGAGATCGGGGTGCGCAGGCGCCTGGCCAGGGCGTTCAGCAGGCTCGGGCGCGCGGCCGACGCCGAGGGGCAGGTGCGCGCGATGGTCGCGTCCGCCCAGGCCCACGGCGACCGGCGCGCGGTGGCGAAGGCGCACGAGGGCTTGGGCCTGCTCTACCGCGACCAGGGGCGCACCGCGGCGGCCGTGGAGCAGTTGGAGATCAGCCTGGCGATGGTGCGCACCCAGGACAGGCCCCGCGGGGAGGCGCTGCTCCTGCTCGAACTGGGCATCGTGCTGGCAGGCACCGACGACGTGGACGCCGCCCTGGAGCGACTGGCCGCCGCCCGCACCGCCCTGGTCGCGCTGGCGACACCGGACGAGTACAACGCCGCGCGAGCCGACCTGGCCGAGGGTCGGGTCCGCCTCGGCCGCGGGGAGGTCGAGCGGGCGGGTGTGCTGCTGCACCGCGCGCTGGCGGCGCTGACCGCGCACGGGGCGACCCGCGAAGCCGCCGGCGCCCACCTCGCCCTCGCCGACTGGGCGACCCGCGCCGCCGACCCCGACGCCGCCCGGTGGCACGCCGGGATGGGTGCTGACCTGCTCGGTGGGCCGGGCCGGGACCGCTGAGACCGGCCCGGCCCACCGGCTCAGGCCAGCCGTCGCACCGGGGGCAGCCCGTGCCGCGCCCGCAGCCGCGCCAACCGGGCCGCGTCCGGGTGGCGCGGCTCGTCCGGACCACCGCCGACGGCCCAGCCCGCGGTCAGCACCGCGTGCCGCAGCGCGTCGACCGGATCGCCCGACGCGGCGTAGTGGTGCGCGAAGGCACCGACCAGCGTGTCCCCCGCCCCGCTGGTGTAGCGCACGCCCCGGGGGGCGCTGGAGCGCACCCGCCACACCGACCGCCCGGCGCGCACGCCCACGACGGCCCCGCCCGCGCCGCACCCGACCACGACGACCTCGGTGCCGTGCGCCGACCACACCGCCCGCACCCAGGCTCCCGGCGTTGTCGGCAAGCCCTCGTGCGAGCAGGACAGGACGTGCGCGGTGGCCATCCAGTCCCGGTTGTGCGCGCTGTCGACGGCGTCGACGAGGTGCACGTCGGTGACGAACGGGATGTCCCGTTCCAGCAACACCGGGATCAGCGGCCGGGTGAAGGCGATGTTGCCCAGCACCGCGAGGTCGCAACCGTGTCCGTCCACAAGGGACGCGAACTCGGTGGCCGGGTAGGCCAGTCGGGGCGTGGACCGCAGGTCGGTGGTGTTGTGGCGGCCCCCGGCGTCGTCGTAGAGCACCAGCGCCCGCGGCTGCTCGTCGCACTCGCGCGCCCCCGGGCCGTGCAACCCGACCGCGCGCAGCTCGGCCTCGACCACCCGGCCGAGCCGGTCCGCGCCGACGTAGGTGGCCAGCGCCACCCGGGAGCCCAGGGCCCGCGCGGTGCGCGCCGCGGTGAACCCGCTCCCGGACACCCGCACGTCGAGGCCCCCGGGCAGGCGCCTGCTCGACAGCAGCCCCGCGACGCCGCCGGTGAGCGGGCAGGCCATCTGCACGTTCGCCACGCCCGCGACCACGATGTCGGCCATCACGCCTCCCCCGGTCCGCCGAGGCCGATCAGGTGGGCCGTTCGGAGGAGTTCCTCCGCGGTCAGCCGGTCGATGCCGCGTGGTCGGGCGGCGCGCAGGCCCACCAGGAGCCAGTCGCCGCCGTCGCCGCGCACCCCGCAGCCCAGGCAGCCGGGGTGCCCGGTGAGGGTGTCGAGCACCCAGGACCACCCCGCCACCGGGTTGCCCGCCTCGCGCAGCAGCAGGTCCGCGCTCTGCCGGGTGCCGCGCGTCGCGCCGTCCCAGTCCACCAGCAGCGCGGACCGGTTCGCGGTGGGTTCACGCATGGCGGCGTCCCCCCGGCTCCGCGGTCGGGACCGGAACGGGGTCCGGCCTGCGGTGCCGTCCCGGCATCGGCGCGTCGAGCAACCGGTACAGCCGTTCGCGCAGGACCCGGTGCGCCGCACCGGGCCGCGACGTCAGGTCCCCGACCACGCGCGCGCCCAGTGCGGGGTCCAGCGCCGCGGCCGCCCGGTGCAGTTGCGACCGCGCGGTGCGGTCGGTGCGCCACGCCGGGGCGGTGGTGCCGATCCGGTGCTGCGGGGACCCGGCCGCGGTGTTCCGGTCCCCGCCGGGCACCGGGAGCACGGACCGGCCGATCGCGGCGGCGTAGACCATGGTGGAGCTGGGATCGCCCACGACGTGGTCGGCGGCGACGACCGCGGGCCGCCAGTCCCGCTCCGGTTCGACGAGCACCAGCCCGGCCGCCCTGGCCAGCCAGGCCCGCACCTGCCGGTGGCCGTGCCCGGACCAGACCGCGGGGTGGATCGCCGCCGCGACCAGGAACCGCCGCGGGTCCAGCTCCCCGGTCAGCCGGGCGAAGATCCCGGAGTCGCGGGAGAACAGCGAGTCCGGGCCCCACGTGGAGGTCACCACCACCAGTTCCTGCCCCGCCGCGAGGCCGAACGCGTCGCGGTACGCCTGCCGGTTGCCGGTGCTGAGCGCCATCCGGTCGTAGCAGGGGTCCCCGATCACCTCCGCCACGCCCACCGCCTCGGGGCACTGCCGCGCCAGCGTTTCGCGCTGGCCCTCGTGCGAGAGCACCAGCAGGGACGGCAGCACCCTGCCGTCGTGGGTGAGCCGCTGCGCGTCGAGGCCGTAGACGGGCCCGTCCCCGTCCAACCGCTTGCCGTAGCCCGCCCCGTGCGGCAGCAGCACCAGCGGGCCGTGCAACTTCTCGACGCCCCCGCACGACGCCGCCAGGCACAGGTCGAACCGCTCCCGGATCGCCTGCTGCCACGGGATCACCAGCGCGCCGATCGTCCGCAGGAAGCGCTCGACGCCCCCGCCGAGGACATCCGGGGCCCGCGTGTACACCACCTGCACCTGCGGGTCCTGCTCCACCAGGTCCACCACGTCGAGCAAACGCTGGCCCGCCACGACCGTGTGCACGGCCACGACCACCTTCTTGCACCCCCCACGCGTCACCCACCGCTCGGCACCGATGCCGACCGGTACGGACACCCACTCCTGGTCTGCCATGTTCCGCCCCCCTCCGAACCGATGAGACCGGACCACGTTGTGCCGCCGACTGAACAGCCGACTTGCCACCGCCTTGCCGTTCGCTTGCCGTCCGGAAATGGTGGTAACAATCAAGTAACTCCACCAGATCGAACCGGCCTCGGTATCACCCAGCGGTCACACTCGAATCCTGGGAGTGATGCCGACCTGGGGGGCGTTGCCGGTGGAGTTCCGCATTCTCGGTCCCACAACGCTGGTGGTGCAGGGGAAGCGGCGGCACCTCGGGGTACGCAAGACGCGGGGCGCCCTGGCCGTCCTGCTCTCCCAGCCGAACACCGTCGTGTCCGCGTCGACGCTGGTCGACGCCCTGTGGGGCGAGGAGAGCGGCAGGGAACCGCGCCACCTGCAACCGGTCATCTCCAAGGCGCGCAACGCGTTGTCGGTCTGCGGGCCCCGGGTGGCCATCGACACGACGGCGGACGGCTACCGGCTGCGGATCGACGACAGCCTCGCCGTGGACCTGTTCCGCTTCCGCGAGTTGGTCAACCGGGCCAGGGCTGCGCGCGACGGCGAACGGCTCGACGAGGCGGAGCAGCTGTACGCCGAGGCGCTCGGACTGTGGTCCGACCGCCCGCTGCACGAGCTGGACACGCCCCGGGCGCAGACGATGCGCGATCCGTTGCGCGGTGAGCAGACCGCGGCCAGGGTCGCGCTGCACGACATCTGGCTCGACCTCGGGGAGCACGACCGCGTCGAGGAGTCGTTGCGGTCCGCGCTGTTGGGCGAGTTGGACGAGCGGTTCGCCGCCCAGTGGATGCGAACACTGCACCAGACGGGCCGAACCGGGGAGATCGCCACCTACTTCCGCACCTTCGCCCACCGCACCCGCCTGGAGGTGGACGCGGAACCCTCGGCCGGGTTGCGCAGGCTGCACGACGACCTCATCGCGCGCGCCACCACGGTGGAACCGCTGTCCGGCAGGGGAGTTGTGGTGGGCCTGCCGCGGGCGCAGGCGCACTTCGTCGGCCGGGGCGAGCAACTGCGCTCACTCGACCACGCGCTCGCGCCGAACGCGATCGTGGCGGTCGACGGCCCGCCGACCGTGGGCAAGACCACCCTCCTGGTGCAGTGGGCGCAGGCGCGAAGACAGCGGTCGCCGGACACGCTGATCCTCTACACCGACCTCAACGGCTACTCCGTCTCCGCGCCCAAGGGGCGCGAGGACGTGCTGGTCGAGTTCCTCCGCGAACTCGGGTCGGTCGACATCCCCACCAGCCCGGTCGAGCAACTGGCGCACCTGCGGGCGCGCATCGGCGACCGCCGGGCGGTGTTCATCCTCGACAACGCCAGGAACAGCGCGCAGGCCGAACGCCTGCTGGACCTCACCGGCTCGGCGCCGGTGGTCGTGTCCAGCAGGCAGCGCCTCAACGGCCTCATCGTGCGCCGCGGTGCCCGGCGGATCACCGTGCCGCCGCTGAGCGACGCCGACGCCGAGGAACTGCTCACCCGGCGGCTGGAGGACCGCGTCACCGCGGACCCCCGGGCCATGCGGGACCTGATCGGGTTCGCGGGCGGGCTCCCCATGGCCCTGCTCATCGCCGCCGAGCAGATCGCCGCCCGCGCGTCGGTGAGCGTGCGCGACCTGGTCGACGAACTGCGCAAGGAGTCGCGCCTGCTCGACGTGGGCAGCGACGGCCCGGACACGGCGGGCACGCTCCGCACCATCTTCTCCTGGTCGCTCGACGCCTTGGCCGAGCAGCCGCGGCGGCTGCTCACCCTGCTCGGCCTGCACCCGCGCCCGCACTTCTCGGTGGGCGCCGCCGCGGCCCTCGGCGACATGACCAGGGCCGAGGCGGGCGACCTGCTCGACCTCGTCGTCGACGCGGGCCTGCTCGACCGGGACCGGGCGGGCCGCTACCGCATGCACGACCTGATCCACTCGTTCGTCACCGACCGCGTCGGCGGCCCGCAGTGGGTCGACCACCGCCAGACAGCCACCGTCCAACTGCTCGACTGGTACCTGCACGCGCTGGGCGCCGCCCGCGACCTGATCACCCTTGACGCCCACCGGGTTCCCCCGGTCGGTCCCCGGGAACCGATCGAGCCGGTGGTGCACGGCGACGCGGCCGAGGCGCTGCGGTGGTCGGTGACCGAGCACTCGAACCTGGTGGAGGCGACCCGCCTGGCGGCCCGGCGCGGGCACCACCACCACACGTGGCGCTTCGCCGCCTGCTTCAACGACCTGCTCCAGCGCCACGGCGACACCCGCACGGCGATCGAGGTCAACGACCTCGGCAGGCGCGCCGCGAACCTCGTCCGCGAGGTCGAGGGCGAGGCGGGCTGCCTGAACAACCTGGGCCTGACCTACCTGGCGGGCGGTGACCCGCACACCGCCGCGCTCCACCTCACCCGCGCCAACGAGCTGTTCGAGCGCATCGGCAACAGCTACGGCCGCGCCGTGTCCCTGCACAACCTGGCCACCACGCACCTCGAACGCGACCAGCTCGACGAGGCGGCCACGGCCTACCGCCAGGCCCTGCGCACGCTGCTGGAGCCGGGCGGGGCACCCGACAAGGTCTCCTGGTCCGTGGCCCAGGTCCACCTGCGACTGGGGGACCTGCACCTGCGCCGCGCGGAGTACGACCTCGCGCTGGCGGAGTACGCGCGGGCCCGCCTGCTCCGCGTCGCGCTGAAGGACGAACGCGGCGAAGCCCTGGTGGTGAGCGCGGTGGCCCGGTTGCACCTGAGCAGGGGCAACCCCGCCGAGGCGATCGCCCACGGCGGCGACGCCCTCGCCCGGCACCTGTCCTGTGTGGACCTGGTGAGCACGGTGAACACCCTGTGCCTGCTCAGCACGGCCCACCTCGACCTCGGCGAGCTGCCGGAAGCGGTCGACACGGCCCGCCGCGCGGTCTCGTTCGCCCACGACCTGGCCAACCTCAGGCTCCAGGCCGACGCCCTGCGCACCCTCGGCCTGGCCCAGGCCCGCTCCGGCTCACCCACCGACGCCGCCACCACGTGGCGGCGTGCGGCGGCGATCCTCCGGTCGCTGTCCAGTCCCGAGGCCGCGGTCCTCGAGTCCTGGGTGGACGACCTGCCGCTCTGACTACCGGAAGAGGAGGGAGACGGCCATGCCGAACCAGTCGGCGAAGCACGGGGCGGAAGAAATCAGGGAGTGAAACATGATGAGCATCCTTTTGCGCAGTGGGCAGAAGCGGTGTCGCCGTTCGCCCCGGAGTTCGTTGGCGGCATTCAAGCAGCAGGCATTTCACTCAATGAATCCGGGGTAGCCCCGGCGGGTGACCGCCACATAGGTGAGGCTCAATCGCTAAGCGCGCGATGCGCTTGCCTGCGTCAAAGTTGCCGCTCGATCGGGTGACATGTTCCACACCCCGAACTGCTACATGATCAACTTTACCGGACCGAAGCCGCGTCTCCCCCGCCCGGCCTCCCCGCTACACTTGGCCACCTGGGCCGTTAGCTCAATTGGTAGAGCTGCGGACTTTTAATCCGTAGGTTCTGGGTTCGAGCCCCAGGCGGCCCACTCTTTCGCCTGGTCAGCGGCGTTGCCACAGCGCCGGTGCCGGGCGTTTTGTCGTGTCCGGGGTCGCGAGCCCGAGCCTCCCCGGAGGCGATCACGCCGCGGGGCCCGCGTCGCCCCGGCTCCTGGCCACCGGTGACCACGCCGCACCCGGGTGTCGGTGGTGGCGCTCGGGCTGTCCCGGCGGGGGTGTCGCCCACCTCGGCGGCCATCGCGACAGGTGGCGATCGCAAGGCATTGACGGATCGGACTCCGGCGGGCAGCCTGTCTCGTTTTTGTCCTGTTCACCTGTGTCGGGGTTTTGCCTGCGAATGGTGAATACCGTTCACCGCAGTTGTCGCCGCCCGGTCGCAATGGGGTAATCGACTACCGGAAAGGCGGGGGAGTTCGCGCGGTCGGCCCCACCCCACCCCCATGATCACCCGGAGTTCCCCCGGCGCGTTCGCTGCGGCAGACTCGGTGCATGGGTGACGCGCTGTGGTTGTGGGTAAGGAATGAGGTTCGGGAGACCGAGCGGCGGGTGGCCGTGGTGCCCGCCGACGCCCGGCGCCTGGTCGAGGCCGGGGTGCGGGTCACCGTGGAGGAGTCGCCGCGGCGGGTGTTCGGGGTCGAGGAGTACGCCGCCGCCGGGTGCGAGGTGGTGGGCGCGGGCAGTTGGGTCGACGCGCCGGATGACGTCGTCGTGCTGGGGTTGAAGGAGTTGCCGGGGGAACCCGCCGCGCTGCGGCACCGGCACGTCTACTTCGGACACGCGTACAAGGGGCAGGGTGGGGCCGCCGAGCTGATCGGGCGGTTCGCCGCCGGTGGTGGGGCGCTGCTGGACCTGGAGTACCTGACCGACGAGCACGGGCGGCGGTTGACCGCCTTCGGGTACTGGGCGGGGTACGCGGGGGCCGCGCTGGCGGTGCTCGCCGCGCGCGGGGAACTCAAGGCGCCGTTGGAGCCGACGACCCGGGCCGCGTTGGACGAGAGCATCCGCGCCGAGCAGGACCCGACCACGGCCTTGGTGGTGGGTGCCCTGGGGCGCAGTGGTCGGGGGGCGGTGGACGCGCTCGCGGTGGCCGGGATCAGCGCCACCGCGTGGGACGTGGCGGAGACCGCGGAGCTGGACAGGGCCGCGCTGCTCGGCCACGACGTCCTCGTCAACGCCGTGCTGACCTCCACCCCGGTGCCGCCGTTCGTCACCGACGCCGACCTCGACCGGGCCGACCGGCGGCTCCGGGTCATCTCCGACGTGACCTGCGACGTCACCTCCGACTGCAACGTGCTGCCCGTCTACGACCGGATCACCGACTGGGACGAACCGGTGCGCGGGCTGCGCCGGGACAACCCGGTGGAGATCATCGCCATCGACAACCTGCCGTCGCTGCTGCCGCGGGAGGCGAGCACCGCCTTCTCCGCGGACCTGACGCCGCAGTTGCTCGACTTCGACGGTGATCCCTGGGAACGGGCGCGCGGTCGCTTCGACGCCGCGGTGGTGAACCGTGGCTGACCGGGTTCCCGCCAGCGGCACCGTCCACTGAGCGGGCATCGGCCTGTCCACCGGCGGCGGGGTGCGCGTGCTCGCCGACCTCGGGCACACCGTCGTCCTGTGGGGGCGCACCGCGGAGAAGGCGCGGGCGTGCGTCGACCGGTTGGGGCTCGGCGGGCGGGTGGCGGCTCGGGCGTGGTCCGGGTTGCCCGCGTCCGTGGGCCGCGGGGACGTCGTGGTGTCCATGCTGCCCGCCAGTGAGCACGCCGCCCTGGCCCGGCTGGCCATCGAGAACCGGGCGCACTTCGCCGACACCAGTTACGTCGCCGACGACGTCGCCGGGTTGGCGGGGGCGGCGGCGGCGGGCGTGGTGCTGCTGGCGGAGGCCGGATTGGACCCCGGGCTCGACCACCTGCTCGCGCACGAGCTGGTGGCCGAGGCCGAGCAGGCGGTGCCGGGGCCCGCCGAGGCGCGCTTCACCTCCTACTGCGGTGGGATTCCCGCGGTGCCCGACGACTTCCGCTACCGGTTCAGCTGGGCGCCGCGCGGTGTGCTGACGGCCCTGCTCAACCCCGCGCGGTTCGTCGACGACGGGCAGGAGCGGACCGTCGACCGGCCGTGGGAGGACGTCCGGAGCCACCCGGTCGGGGACGAGGTGTTCGAGGTCTACCCGAACCGCGACAGCGTCCCCTTCAGCGCCCAGTACGGCTTCCCCGACCGCTGGCGGGGGCGGCAGTTCGTCCGCGGCACCGTGCGCCACGAGGGGTGGCGCGACGCGTGGGAGCCGGTGTTCGCCGAGCTGCGCGCCCCCGACCCCGACCGGATCACCGCGCTGGCCGACGACCTCGCCGCCCGGTACCCGACCACCGCCACCGACCGGGATCGGGTGGTGCTGGCCGTCTCGCTGACCGTCGGCGACTGGTCCGGCACGCGGGTGGTCGACCTGGTCGGCGACGCCGACGACAGCGCCATGGCGAAGCTGGTCTCCACGCCGCTGGCGGCCGGGGTCAACGAGGTCGTCACCGGGCGGACCTCCGCCGGGCTGCACCGGGCCGCCGAGGACGCGGCGGCGGTGGGGCGGGTGCTCGGGTTCCTGCGCGGGCAGGGGATAACCGCTCGGTGAACCCGGTGGGGACCTGCCACAGTGACCCGGTGGAAACGGGTACCGGGGTGTGGTCGTCGGAGGCGTGGTCCGAGTGGGCGGTGTCGTGGCTGGACGACCGGCTGGCCGCGGCGGGCCGCGCGCGGACCGGGCCCGCGCGGCGGCACCGGGTGCGGCCGTGGTCGGTGGTGCTGACCGCGCCGACGGACGCCGGTCCGGTGTGGCTCAAGGCGATGGTGCCGGGCACCGCGTTCGAGGTGGACCTCTACGAGCTGCTGCCGGGGATCGCCCCGGACCGCGTGGTGGAACCGATCGCCACCGACCGGGGCCGGGGGCTGCTGCTGCTCCCCCACCGCGAACCGCTGCGGGGCGCGGACCTGGTGGACGTGCTGCCGGCCTACGCCGAGTTCCAGCGGGCGGTGGCGCCGCACGTCGACCGGGTGCTGGCCGCCGGGGTGGCGGACATGCGGGCGCCGGTGATGCCCGCGCGGTTCGCCGAGGCGCGGCGGGTGATCGGGTCCTCGCCGGAGCTGGACGGGTTCGCCGACACCTTCGGCGCGTGGTGCGCGCGGTTGGCGGAGTCGACCGTGCCGCCCTCACTCGACCACAACGACCTGCACGCCAACAACTTCTTCGTCGGACCCCGGTTCTACGACTGGGGCGACGCCGTGGTCGCGCACCCGTTCGCCAGTCTCCTCGTGCCCTTGCAGCAGGTCGGGCCCGAGGAGCGGGACCGGGTGCGCGACGCCTACCTGGAGGTGTTCGACGACCTCGCCCCGCGGGCCGAACTGGTGGCCACCGCGGAGCTGGCGTGCCGGGTCGCGGTGGTGGCGCGGGCGCTGGTGTGGCACCGGGCGGTGTCGCTGGAGCCCAACGACTACACCGATGCTCCACTCGCGACACTGCGGTCGCTCGTCGGGTAGTCCTCGAAGCCGGTGGCGCGGATCGCGGCGAGCAGCTTCGCCGCCAGGTCCGGGCGGCAGATCACCAGGTCGGGCAGGTACGGGTGCGGCCGGTTGTAGCGCAGCGGCGACCCGTCGACCCGGGAGGCGTGCAGGCCCGCCGCGGCCACCACCCCCACCGGCGCGGCCGAGTCCCACTCCCACTGCCCGCCCGCGTGCAGGTAGGCGTCCGCCTCGCCGCGCAGGACCGCCATCGCCTTGGCGCCCGCCGACCCCATGGTCAGCACCTCCGCGCCCAGGGTCTCGGCCACGGCGTCGGTGAACGCCGGTGGGCGGCTCGCGCTGACCAGCAGGCGGATGCGGTCGTCGGACGGCGGCAGCGGTGGTGGGTCGTCGGTGGCGTAGACCGTGCCGAGGGCCGGTTGGGAGACCGCCGCGGCGACGAGCCCGGCGCCGCGCTGCCACAGCGCGATGTGCACGGCCCAGTCCGGGCGGCCCGGGAGGGCGTACTCGCGGGTGCCGTCCAGCGGGTCGATGATCCACACCCGGTCGGCCTCGACCCGGGCCGGGTCGTCCGCCGACTCCTCGGAGAGCACCATGTCGCCGGGGCGTTCGGCCGCCAGCCGGTCGAGGATCAGGGCGTTGGACTCCAGGTCACCGCGTCGTCCCAGGTCAGCCGGTCGTCGGTTACGGAGGTCGAGCAACAAGTCACCGGCTGTAGTCGCCAGATCGACGGCGAGGCGGGCATCCGTGGTCATGCTTCCTCCCTGCGCTCGGGGAGAGTCGAATGTAGCAACGCCGGGGGGAACGCGGGGTCATCTCGTGACGTCTATGTGGGGGACGGCGCGATCGGCGGGGAGTGCAGCGGCATGGCGGACATCGAGTACCGGTTCGGCACCGGCGAGGGTGACCCCCACGTGCACCACGGCGCGGCCGACGTCGACGTGGACGGCGACGGCACCACCGACGCCGTCGCGGTCGACTTCGACGGCGACGGCCGCTACGACGACGCCATGTGGGACTCCGACGGCGACGGCGTGGCCGACACGGCACTGCTGGACGCCGACGACGACGGCAAGGCCGAGTCCGCCTACAGCGACCCCAGCGGCGAGGGCACCTGGAACGCGCACGGCCAGGGCGGCCACCCCGCCGACCAGACCGCGCACCCGGCCCCGCCCCCGGACGACGAGCCCGACGACGGCGGCTTCGAGAACCAACCCGCCGACGACGACGCCGACTCGGGCGGCACCGGCGACGAGGGCGACACCGAGGAACCCGAGGACTCCGACACCGCCGAGGACGACCCGGCGGGCTCCCGGTTCGACGACTTCCTCGACTCGCTGCACGACGACCCCGCCGCGACCGCCGACGACCCCGCCGACGGCCTCGCCGCCGACGATCCGGGGGACTCCGGCTGGGGCACCTGGTAGCCGCTGCGCCATCCCGCGCACGCCCGCGCCCGAGGGGGGTTAGCCTGGGCGCGTGGTCGCAGGATCTCCGAGTACCCCCACCGGTCCCAGCCTGAAGATCGGCCGGTACGCCGTGGACCCGGCCGTGGTCCTCGCGCCGATGGCGGGCATCACCGATGTGGCGTTCCGGCAGCTCTGCCGGGAGTTCGGCAGCCCCACCTCGCTGTACGTGTGCGAGATGATCACCGCCAGGGCGCTGGTCGAGCGGGACTCCAAGACCATGGAGATGATCACCTTCGGCCCCACCGAGCACCCGCGCTCGCTGCAGCTCTACAGCGTCGACCCGCACAACATGGCCGAGGCGGTGCGGATGGTCGTCGCCGAGGACCTCGCCGACCACGTCGACATGAACTTCGGCTGCCCGGTGCCCAAGGTGACCCGCAAGGGCGGGGGCGCGGCGCTGCCGTTCAAGCGGCGGCTGTTCGGCGAGATCGTGGCCGCCGCCGTGCGCGCCGCCGAACCCGCGGGCATCCCGGTGACGGTCAAGTTCCGGGTGGGCATCGACGACGAGCACATCACCTACCTCGACGCCGGGCGGATCGCCGAGGCCGAGGGGGCCCAGGCGGTCGCGCTGCACGCCAGGACGGCCGCGCAGCGGTACTCCGGCCAGGCCGACTGGTCTCGGATCGCCCGGCTCAAGGAGGCGGTGACGGGCATCCCCGTCCTGGGCAACGGCGACATCTTCTGCGCCGACGACGCACTGCGGATGGTCGCCGAGACCGGCTGCGACGGCGTCGTGGTCGGCCGGGGGTGCCTGGGCAGGCCGTGGCTGTTCGGCGAGCTGCACGCCGCCTTCACCGGCACCCCGATGCCCGAGGGGCCCACGCTCGGCGTCGTCGGGCGCATCCTGCGCAGGCACGCCGAACTGCTCACCGCGCACATCGGCGAGCAGAAGGGCCTGCGCGAACTGCGCAAGCACATGGCCTGGTACCTGCGCGGCTTCCCGGTCGGGTCGCAGATCCGCCGCAGCCTGGCCATGGTCAGCACCCTGGCCGAGCTGGACGACCTGATCGGTCAGCTCGACCACACCGCGCCCTACCCGCCCGAGGCCGCCGAGGGCCCGCGCGGGCGCCAGGGCTCCCCCGGCCGCGTCGTGCTGCCCGAGGGCTGGCTGGACGACCCGGACGACGCCGCCGTCCCCGCGGGCGCCGAGCTGATGCACTCGGGGGGCTGATGCGCCGGGCACTGGGGGTGCTGCTGCTCGCCGCGGCGGCCACGGCGTGCACGTCGACCGTTCCCGGCTCACCGGTCCCGGCGGGCGGGCAGGGCGCCGACGGGCAGCGGGCGCTGGTCGAGCAGTACTTCACCGACCTCAACGACGCCGCGGGCGAGGGTCCGGCGGCGCAGCGGGAGTTCCTTCGCCGCACCCAGCACCCGGACTTCACCGACCGCGCCTGCGACCTCGGCGACCTGACCCTGCGCATCGAACCCGCGCTGTCCACGCTGCGGCCCGACGCCGAGTGGAAGCCGGAGGAGGCCACCGCCCGCCCGCGCGGCACCGTCTACGTCGTCGGCGTGTCGGTGCGGATCCGGCGGGACGGCTCGACCCTCGCCGAGCAGATCGGGTCGCAGCGCGTGGTGGTGCTCAGCGGGAAGGCGTACGGGTTCACGCCCTGCCCCACCCGGTAATTCCCCACCACGAAGCGGTGTTGCTCGATGAGAAGCACCATTGCGACGAACGGGTGATCCGCACCGACCGTGGATGGTGATACCGCTCCCCCGGATCACCGGGATGGAGCAGTCCCTCGTCCACCAGTAGGGGGAATTACGACCTCCATGCGTCCCGCCCGCTCAAGCGCGGCCTCTTTCAGGACGACACACATTCTTACGTAGGGAGGTGACCGCGGTGACCGTTCTGGGACGAGGTGTGACCAACTCAGAGCCGGACCGGCACGACACCCCGTGGCGAGGCCACCGGGTCAACGAGCCGACGATCCCGCTGCGCCACCCCGCGATCACCGACCGGGCGGAGAACCCGGACCTGGACCCGCCCGCGGACGCCGCCAACCTGGTCAGCCTGCACGAGTCCATCGCCGCCCTGCTGGCCTCCCGCGGCCAGTACCGGCAGGCCTACCAGCACCTGCGCTCCGCCCTCGACCTGGTGTCCGAGCTGGGCGAGCAGCCGCAGATCCCGGAGCAGCTCCGCCGCGAGGTGGACCGGCTGCGCCGCGAGCACGCCGAGGCGCACGAGCAGAGCATCCGCGACAGCCTCACCGCCAGCTACAACCGCCGCTACCTCGACCAGCGGCTGGTGACACTGCTCGCCGAGCAGGACCGCGCCGACGGGCTGGCCGTCGCGCTGGTCGACCTGGACTGGTTCAAGCAGGTCAACGACACCTTCGGCCACCTGGTCGGCGACCGGGTGCTGCAACGGGTGGTCGAGCTGCTGCAGGATGGGCTGCCGGAGGCGGGCTTCTGCGCCCGCTACGGCGGTGAGGAGTTCGTCCTGGTGCTGCCCGGGGTCGACCGGGTGACCGCGGTGGGGCTGGCCGAGGCCGCGCGGGCCAGGGTCGAGCACTACCCGTGGTCGAGCCTGGTGCTGGGGCTGCGGGTGACCGTCAGCATCGGCGTGGCGCAGGAACCCACCGCCCGCGTGGCGGAGGACACACCGACCGGTCCGGAGCGCCAGCTCCGGGAAGCCGACGCGCTGCTGTACACCGCGAAGCAGTCGGGTCGCAACGCTGTCGCTTATCTGCTCGACGGCAAGCCTCACCTGGCCGGAGCCGCCGCGGGCCGCCGGGCCGTCGTGGTGCCCAGGGCGAGTGCTCGCTAACGCCCCCACGCTGTCGAGCGATACGCCGATCGGGCTATACCCCTGGGTACAACACGCAGATGTTGACGAAAGAACTTCGTCCTGAGGTCGTCACGGGCATCTGTCAGTCGTACTATCGCGTCCGCACTGTGACACGATCGGGTAAGCAACCGAGCGCGACGTCGCAACGTGTTGATAACCAACTGGCAACGGTTAATGCAGGACCTCGGAAGGAGCATGGGTGCCCGACGACCACAACCGCGACGGCGCCCCAGGCCACGGCGAGCCTCCCGGAGGCAAACGGCGGGCCCCCGAACCCACCGAGGAGCCCAGGCGCAGGCGCCGCGCGGCGGAGAACTCCGGCGGGCTGAGCGTGTCCGACCTGGTGGAGCGGCACAGCGGCTCCCGCACCAACCTGACCCCGGTTGCCCCCCCGGCGCCCGAGCCGGAACCGACCGGCCGCCGCGCGGCCCCCCCCTCGCGCAGGCACCGCACCACCACCGTCCCCGCGGACATCCTCGTGCAGGCCCAGGGCCAGCCCCCGGCCGAGCGGCCGCTGAGCCCGCGCACCGACGACAGCATCCCGACCACGGTGGCCGACCTGCTCGGCTCCACCCGCACCCGCACCGCCGTCCCGGACGCCCCCCGCCGAGCCCGCCAGGACGACAGCGGCGCCTTCCCGGTCGACCGCGACCCGCACCAGCAGCCCGCCGCGGTCTACCCGCCCGCCCCCGGCAGGCGCCGCGCCGCCGACCCCCCGGCCGACGAACCCACCGGCCGCCGCGCGCTGTCCGACGACGCCCGCCGCAGGCTGATGGCCCAGCCGGAGGAGGACGCCCCCGCCGCGTCCCGCCCCTTCCCGACCGCCGACGAGTTCGAGGCCAACCGCCGCGGCACCCCCGGCCACCACACCGGCGCGGACGCCCCCGGCCACCGCTCCCAGCCCGGTGACGCCGCAGGCCACCGCTCCCGGTCAGAGCCCGGCGACCCCGCAGGGCGCCGCTCCCAGCCGCAGCCCGGCACCGCCGCGGGCCACCGCTCCCCGTTGGAGCCCGGCACCGCCGCGGCCCACCGCTCCCCGTCGGACGCGGGGGACGCCGCTGGTCACCGCTCCCAGCCCGGCGACGCCGCGGGCCACCGCTCCCGGCCGGAGTCGGCAGGCACCCCCGGCCACCACTCCCGCGCGGAGCAGGCTGACGTTCCCGGTCACCTGATCCAGTCGGAGCCCGGCGCCACCCCGGGCCACCGCTCCCGGGTGGAGGCGGACGCCCCCGGCCGCCGTTCCCGGTCCGAGGCGGGCGACGGCCCCGGCCACCGCGCCCGGCCGGAGCCCGCCGAGGCGCTCGCGGGCGGCTTCCCCGCCCACCAGGGGCCCTTCCCTGCCGATCCCGCCCTCGTCGACCCGCCCATCACGGGCAGGCGCTCCGCGGGCGGCGGCGAGCCCTTCCCGATCGACCGCCCCGCCAAGCGCGCCCGCCCCGAGGGTGGCCGCCGCGCGCTCCCCGAGAACGCCCGAGGCCGCCGAGCGCTGCCCGAGGACGAGGACGGCGGCCCCCGCGCCCTGTCGGCCCCCGACGCCCCCGCAGGTCCCGCCCGCCCCGCCCCGCGCGGCAGGCGAGCCCGCCAGGCCGACCAGTCCTTCCCCCGCGACCCCCGCCAAGCCGACGACGCCCCCCCGCTCCCCGGCAGCCACCCCCGCCCGATCCGCAACGGTCGCTCCAACGGCCCGCGCCCCGGCGCGAACGCCACGGGTGCCTTCCCGCACGGGGCCGAAGCACCCGACGGCGGCCCGCACAACAGCGCTCACCCCGACGAGGTCGCGCCCTTCCCCGGCCCGGCCCCCCGCTCCCGCCCCGGTACCGACCGCCCCGCCACCGGTGCTCACCCGCGCCCCGGCCGGAACGGCGATTCGTACCCGCGCCAAGACGCCGAGGGCATGCAGGCGAACGGCACGGGTGCCCACCCGCGTCCCGGCCGCGATGGCGATTCGTACCCGCGGCCCGATGCCGAGGGCATGCCGTTGCACGGCGCCGACCGTCCGGCGAACGGCACCGGCGCTTACCCGCGCCCCGCCCGGGATGGCGATTCGTACCCACGTCCGGACGCTGAGGGCATGCCGGTGCACGGCGCCGACCGTCCGGTGAACGGCACGGGTGCCTACCCCCGTCCCGGCCGGAACGGCGATCCGTACCCGGGGCCTGACGCCGAGGGCCCGGCGAACGGCACGGGCGCCCACCAGCGCCCCCGCCGGAACGGCGATTCGTACCCGCGCCCGGATGCCGAGGGCATGCCGGTGCACGGCGTCGACCGCCCGGTGAACGGCACGGGTGCCTACCCGCGCCCCGGCCGGGATGGTGATTCGTACCCGCGCCCGGGTGCAGGCGGCATGCCGGTCAACGGCACCGGTGCGCAGCCCCACCCCCGGACCCGCCCCGCCGACGGCACGGGTGCCCACCCCCGCCCCGACGGCCCGCAGGGTGAGGCCCACCCCGGTGCCGGGAGCGGTCCGCGCCCGCCGGTCAACGGCACCGGGTCGTACCCCCGGCCCCGCCCGGAGGACGCCGAGGGCCCGCCACCCGCGGGCACCGGCTCGTTCCCCCGGCCGAACAACCTGACCAACGCCTTCCGCCGCCCCGACCGCCCGCGCCCCGGCGCGGACGGCCTGCCCGTCGACCGCGGGCACCGGGCCGAGGGCGACTCCTACCCGCGCCCGGACGCCGAGGGCCTGCCGATCAACGGCACCGGCGCCCACCCGCGCCCGAATACCCGGCCCGGCCCCAACGGCCGGCCAGGTCCGAACGGCCAACCCGGCCCCCATGGCCAGTCCGGCCCGAACAGGCAGCCCGGTCCCAACGGCCAGCCCGGTCCCAACGGCCAGCCCGGCCCCGATGGCCAGCCCGGCCCCAACGGGCAGCCCGGCCCCAACGGGCAGCCCGGGGCGGCAGGCAGGACCGGCCCCGGCGGCCGAGGTCCGCGTCGCCCGGAGGGCGACAGCTACCCGCGGCCCGATGCCGAGGGGCTGCCGGTCAACGGCGGGCGCCCCGGCAGGCCCGCAGGCCCGCCCCCGCCCGGGGCGACCGGCGCCCACCCGCGCCCCCCCGCCCCC